>JBAXPT010000011.1:0-20552 GCA_037132095.1 Actinomycetes bacterium | reverse complement strand
CTTAAAGCGCCTAATCATTACTTAAGGATCACTACTTAAGGATCACTACTTAAGGTCGGAGATTGACTTGCCTACATCGGCAAGCTTCGTGCCTTTCCCGTAGTCACCCTTTAGGACTAAAATATTGCCCTCGGTGCAGTTGAAGATTGAGTCATTTGCATCGATATCTGGGAGCGTGAATCCCTTGGGGTTGGCGAGCAGAAGCGAGAAACACTCCGTCGATTTCTGGTCGCGGATATTCATCTGAGCATGTAGTCCACCGCCGGTCCATGTCGTGCTACCGATGCGCTTTGCTTCATCAAGCAGGCATTTTGCCGTGACTTGATTTCCGCAAGCCTTCACTGATCGAGCAAAGAGTATCCACGACGAGAACGCCTGAACTCCAAGGTAGGTCTTGGCCTTGGCGCTCGGGAGATACTTCTTATAAAGGTCTAGATACTGCTGCGTAGCGGGGTTCTCTGAGGCTTGCTCAAATGGGTACACAGTGCTTCTCACATATGTGTTGGCAATTGACCCGCCACCAGTTACTTGAAGTTTCTGGTCGTAGTGATTGGCGTCTGCTCTGATCCAATCAAGCTTGTAGCCGATATCTGCGAGACCGATCTCAAGCTTTGCAAGGTTCTCGGGCTCACCAGTCCAGAGAATCCCCTTGATCCCCTTTGACTTAATGGTCTGAGCGATAGGGGCCCATGTGGGCTCGCCTACAGCGTTGTACTGAGCATCGTAAATGACCTTCATTCCCTGAGACTCTGCACCCTCAATCGCTTGGTTTTTTACGAGGATTGTTGAAGGTAGCGACCCGGTTAGGGCGCCAACCTTGTTGACTGAATCCGGGAACTGCTCAACAAGCCACTTGTAATCACCCACGGGGAGTGTGTCGAGAGGGTTGGGCACTACTTGGACCATTAGGTCGGCACCGCGCGCCTGTGTGCTTACAACGAATCCTGCAATATCAGGGAGCAAGCACTCAAGCCTGTCCTTCTGGCCTACGTCATCAAATACCGCTCCGCCACCGACTAGAGAGAAGTCGTTCTGGCATGCCTCGAGAATGCGCGCACGGTACTCAGTGAGCTTTGAATCTAGAAGGTCGACCTTGATCTGTCGTCCAGCGATTCCACCAGCGGCGTTGCACCACTTGGTGAAGACCGTGGCAGAGTCAAATAACTCTTGGTTGAGTCCGGGGCGACCAGAGAAGCCTGGATCAGCGACTGTTCCAACTCGAATCTCTGTATCAGTGACACCGCGAGCGGTTGCGCCCTTAGCGTTACCGGGCCCACAGACATCGTTTAGAGAACCAAATGTACCGCTCGCTGTCTGGGGTGTGCCTCCGTCGCCGGTAGTACCGGCGTTCTCGGGGCCGGAGTCGCTTCTGCTGCACCCTGCCGCAACAAGGGCTAGAGCGGTTGCGCATATAACTGTCTTGACTAAGAACTTGGATCGCATTTAATTCCCCCTAAATGACGCCGATCGGCGAGGCAGTGAGTATCGCAGGATTATGGGCTCTATGCGAGGCAAGGAGGGCAATAATCCTGTTCTATTGGGTGATTTTGCCAAGATCTCTGGCCACCCTGAGAGTACGTAGCGCTAGAGGATCAGCATTTAGAGCAAATCAGAATACTCCCGGCCAACATCGACTAGGCGCAACCCACTCCTTACTGCACCGGGGATTCTCACCACATTCTTGGTGTCGCAATTATATATGCCGTCTGTCCTCTCGACACTAGGGAATCTGAAGCCGGCCGCCGTTGCTTCAATAATCAAAAAGCAGTGGGGTGGATCTCCGGCAGCGACGTTTATTGGGGACTGAAGTCCGCCGCCGGTCCAGCCTGTTGAACCAATCTTCTCTGCATTCTCCACTAGACACCTTCGGGTTAATTGGCTCCCACAAGCGCCTGCAGATTTAGCGAAGAGCAGCCATGCTGAGAACGCCTGTAACCCCAGGAATGTTCGCACACGACCCTTCGGCAAAAAGCGCTTGAATAATTCTAAATACTGACGTGTGGCCGACTGCTTAACCGCTTGCTCGAACGGTACAAAATCTGCTCTCATAAACGTGTTCTTGATTGCCGCTCCACCGGCATCGAGGAAGGACGCGTCATAGTGGTTTGGGTCCACACGTATCCATTGAAGTTCGTAACCAATGTCAACAAGAGCCTGTTCTAAACGCGCAAGGTTTTGAGGCTCACCTGTCCAGATGAGTCCACGCACTCCTCTCACTTTTAGCGACTGAGCCACGGGGATCCAAGTCGGCTCTCCGGTGGCGTTGTATTGACCTGAATAGATAATGGTCATCCCATTTGCAGTCGCTGCAGCCTCCGCTTGGCTCTGGTTCAGAATACCTGCCGGGTAAGCCGCGGTAATTGCCCCGACGTGGTCATTAGCGGCCGGGAAACGCTGCGAAAGCCATCTAATATCCCCTGCAGGATATTTATCAATGGGCGTTGGACCCACCTGCAGCAGCAGGTCTGCATCTCTGGCCTCCGCCCCCACAACGAAGACTGCAAAATCAGGTAGCAGACACTCCAGTCGGTCGCGCACCCCCGTTCCATCAAAAGCACCGCCACCACCAACTAACGCGAAATCGTTCGCACATGCATCTAGCATTCGCGATCGGTATTCGGTTACGCGAGCATCGCGAAGATTGACCTTAAGTTGGCGACCCTGTATGCCACCTGCGGCATTACACCAACGAGTGAAGACAAGCGCTGCATCAAAAATTTCACGATTCAAGCCTGGCCGACCAACGAAGCCAGGGTCAGCAATTGTTCCAACCTCTATTTTGTCGTCATAGACACCCTGAGCCGTCTCTCCTTTGGCTGAACCGGGGCCGCAGACTCTCCCGAGATCTCCAAAAACTCCGCTCGGAGCATCTAAGGATCCAACGGGCTTAATCTCACTCGCTCCGGTCTCTATGCCGCTACGAGTGCAGGCGCTAAGCGCCACTAGCACTACGAGTAGTTGCAGAGATACTTTTCTCCCGCGCAGTGTCCGCATACTCCTCCGAACTATCTGCCCTGACCACATAGGTCGCGAATTTGTCTGCGGAATAGTTCGAAGTATCACCCATGCGAGAGGAGAATTGGTGACAGGGCAATGAATTATCTGGAGAATCCCAGTCAAGCGATGGCCTCTAGCAAAGCGATAGCCACTATCAACACGCCCGTTTAGAACAATTTATAAAACAGGGCTCTATTTTACTTTGATGGCCTGGAATCTCTTAGCCCAACGGCGATACTCAAGAATTGGCCCGTCGACATCGGAGAGGGCGGGGCTCTCGATGTAGGCCTTGTTCTCCCAGATCGGAATATCTTCGCGTGCCTGCTCGTCAATATGGCCGGTATAAATCAAAGCAAGGGCTCTTGCCTCTTCCTCGCTACTTTCTCCGTACCCAGTTTTACGAACTGTGAAATAGAAACGTAATTCCGAGAGGTTCTCCTCTATCGGGGTCTGAGTCGCAACTAAAAGGGTATCGACAAAGCCGCGAAAGCGAGTCGCTGAGAAACCTGGACCGTATTGGTGTATCTCAATCTCGCCCGGGAAATCCCCATAAGGCGTGATCAGCAGCAAGCGAGAGAGTATCCGAGCGATCTCAGATGTGGTGTCGTACTCGATGATGTCTGGCGGCACCGCGTTGAGATGCACACTCGGAAAATGACAACGGTCGACAGCGTTCTCCCCCATCTCCTGCACCGAAGTATTCACAATGTATGAAGAGACGATGTAGGGCAGGAACTCCGGGTCAAGCACCTCAGGTAACTCCGGAACTTCAAAAGTCGGTGCCGATCCTTCGGGGTGGATCCACGCCAAAACAATACCGTTGCGCTCTACTACCGGGTGTGTCAAGAGACGTGCTCGACCGTTCGTACGATCGCTATAAGGGATGTCGCAGTTCTTCCCGGCAGTATCGAAACTCCACCCATGGAATGGACATACGAGCGAATCGCCGACAACTCTCCCGCCCATTCCTAAGTGGGCGCCGAGATGGGGACAGAACGCATCCGCACATGCAGCTTCACCGTCATCGGTTCGCCATACGACTAATTCGCGACCGCAGGCACGCAGCGTAATTACTTCTCCAGAATTGAGATCGCCAGAGTCAGCAACACGGAACCACCCGAATGGGATCGGGATCGATCTACTCGAACCAGAGGGATTCGAAGAGGCTGTGCTCACTAGGTCACTCAGGTTTCTTGGCGCCAACTACCCACATTGCAAAGAACTGCGAGCCTCCGCCATAAGCATGCCCAAGAGCTTTACCGGTCTTCAGCTCGACCTGGTGACCGCCAGCAGCGCCACGCACCTGCTGAGCAACCTCACCGAATCGAATCATTCCGGAGGCTCCAATTGGATTAGAGGAGAGCACTCCTCCAGATGGGTTCCACGGAATGTCGCCGTCAAAGGCAGTTGCGCCCTCTGCAGTTAGTTTCCATCCGTCTCCCTCGGCACAGAAGCCAAGGTTCTCAAGCCACATGGGTTCGTACCAAGAGAACGGGACATAAATCTCTGCACAGTCAAGATCGCGTCTGGGATCCGAGATTCCGGCCTGTCGATAGACATCCGCAGCGCAGTCCTTACCTGCTTGAGGGTTTATCTGATCGCGTCGAGCAAACATTGTTGGCTCGCTGCGCATCGCCATTCCATGAACCCAAGCGACAGGGTTCGGTGCAGCGGCCGCAACCTTCTCGCTACCCAAAACCATCGCCATTGCCCCGTCAGATGATGGGCAGGTATCGAGATACCGCAATGGATCCCAGAGCAGCCAGGACTCCTCAACCATCTTCAAGGTAATTTCAGGCATGTGAAGGTGGGCTCGGGGATTTCGCACTGCGTTGAGTCGGTCTTTTACTGCAACGAGATGCCCGCTCTCTCTAGGCGCACCTGATCGCGTCATATAGGCGCGAATCATCGGAGCAAAGTATCCGCCTGCTCCAGCGACTAGTGGCGGGGAGAATGGCATTGGAACCGAGAGCCCCCATGTCGCGTTGCTCTCAGATTGCTTCTCATAAGCAACGGTGAGGACGCGTTCGTGTACTCCAGCCTGTACGAGCTTCGCAGCGACAATCGCTGTTGATCCACCCACACTCCCGGCGGTGTGCACGCGAAGCATTGGCTTGCCTACTGCGCCGAGAGCATCCGCTAGGTACAACTCTGGCATAGCGACACCCTCAAACATATCTGGGGCCTTACCAACAACTACAGCGTCAATGTCGCTCCATGTCATCCCCGCATCCTCGAGAGCCTCAACTGCGGCCTCCCGAACGAGCCCCGCCATTGAGACGTCTTTTCGCGACGAACGATGATGCGTCTGCCCAACACCTACTACTGCTACAGCGTTCTTAGACATCTCTATTCACCTTCCAAAACACATACGAGGTTCTGCTGCAATGCAGGCCCGGATGTTGCATGGGCAACACCTCGGTTAGCGGTTCCATCCATGATGCGTTGCGCAACCTCACCGATTCTCACGAGGCCAGCCGACATAATCCCATTGGCTGCCAATGGGCCTCCAGATGGGTTAACAATGGAGGGATCTACACCGAGCGCTTCGCTGAGAATCAAGACCTCGTGGCTGAACTGAGCATGTACTTCAGCGACATCGATCGGCCCTGAGGCGACACCGGCATGCTTGGCGGCGAGCGCAGTTGACTCAGAGCGAGTTAGGTCGCGGGCTCCTAGTGAATGGGGCTCAATGCGATGGTCTAGCCCTCGTATCCAAGCAGGGCGCTTGTTTACGCTGCGAGCGAGGTCACCTGCCGCCAACACGATCGCTGCGACGCCATCCGTTGTCGGGAAAATATCCGCATCACGAAGTGGCGACGCTACGTAAGGAGCGGCGAGCAACTCCTCAATGCTTGGCTCCCCAGACCTAATCGCTTGAGGCGTATCGCGAGCGCTCCGCATCGCCTGTGCTACTACTTCGGCCAGATCGCGTTCGCTGAGCCCGCTTGAATCTAGGTAAGCACGCGCTTGTAGTGCCGCTAGATCAACCATCGAGGGCCAGAGCGGCGCCACGTAATAAGGGTCCAACTGCAACGACATAATCTCATGCACGTTGCCCTGAGAGGCCTTACCGAATCCATAGACGAGTGCAGAATCAACCTCGCCTGTCTGAATCGCTATCCAGGCTTCATATAGAGCCCATGCGCCATCCATCTCGACATGACTCTCGCGAATCGGCGGCCACGCCCCGACAGCGTCAAGCCCCATCACAAAGGAAAAAGGTCCGCCCTGAAGATAGTCAAAACTCCCCGAGCATGTGAAGCCAATATCAGATCGAGCGATACCCGATGCATCGATGGCCTCCGTAATTACAGGGGCGAGCATCTCAACCTCGTTGCGCATCTGCTCTTTCGCTATCGTCGAGTAGGAGAATGAAACAACAGCTACATCGCGCATTAGAGGTAATCCTTATAGTCGGTGTACTCAGCATCGGGTTCTCCCGTGGGCTCCCACCACTCAATGCTTCCGTGGTCGGTGGTGAGTTGGTCAAGCCACTTTGCCTTGACTCTCATACCCATGCGCACTTCGTCTACGGAGCAGCCGCGAATGAGACCAAAGAAGGTGTTATCTGCCCCGTCAAGCAGTACCTGAGCAGATACATATGGAATCTCTGGGGCTAGATCCGAGAGCCCTGGAATATTTACGATGCAGAACGTAGTGATGACACCTGTATCGCTCACATCTACAGAGATACTTGTCGGCGCTCCAGTAGTCGGGTCGGTACCTCGCGATGCTGCATAAACATCGTCGCTCCCAACTGCCTTGCCTCCGATGATCTTGCCCTCGGCGAGTCCAAGTAGGAAACGCGTCGTGGACTCCCCCGCAGCGATCTCGTAATCAAGCCTTCCCGATGTCACTATCCCTGTAACTGAATCGCCCATGTTCTCTGAGAACGGAAGTGGCGGGACCTCCGGGATCGGATCACCATCTTTGTAGGGTCGCCATGCCTCGATATCAGATACGCCACCGATGCGATCAGACCGCCAATGCGGTATCACGCGCATCCCGGTGCTCATCTCCTCTGGAGTAGCGACGTCAACCATGTGGAGCATCGAGGTATCAGCACCGTCAGGGCGAATTAACGCGAATGCGAAGGGGCGATCAAGGGCATGCTTCTCTGCACGAGGATTCGCTACCCACGACCATGTAACCACGGTTCCAGCGGGCCCAACCTCTACGAAGTCGTCAACCGAGACTGCCGCAGAGGTAAGCGGGTCGTACTCCGTCGGCGGCACTAAGACTCGACCATCTGCGAGGCGGGCCCCCTCAATTCGTCCATCGCGCAGCCCAGTCAAGTAACGACCGACTACGTCACCGACCGAACGCGTATATCCACCCGGGTACTCAAGGGAGTGCCTAGCTACAAGTGGTTCTGTCATTTGTTTCTTCTCCTTGTTGCAGTTGCGCCAAGTAATTCTGGCCGCGTTTAAACCGTCAAATTACTGATCTGTCACCAAAATCCTCAGCTGTTACGCACAGGGAGGTGCTTTACACCATTGATGAGGTTCGACTGCAGGCGCACGATCTCTCCCGCACTAGTGATGTTGGGGATGCGCGTAAGAATCTCCTCGAACATCACCCGAATCTCCATCTTCGCGAGACTCGCTCCGAGGCAGTAATGAGGTCCACGCCCACCAAAGGCAATGTGCTCATTGGGGGTTCGCCCCACATCGAATACGTGCGGGTCAGCAAAAATCTCTTCGTCACGATTGGCTGATCCATACCAGATGGTGACCATGTCGCCCTTCTTGATCTGCACTCCACGCAACTCTGTGTCTTCAGTCGCCGTGCGACGGAAGTACATAACCGGTGTTACGAATCGCAGCATCTCATCGACTGCGGTCTCCATGAGTCCTGGGAGGTCTGACTTAAGGCGCTCGAGCTGGTCAGGGTGCTGCATCAAGGCGTACATGCCACCCGAGATGAGGTTACGAGTTGTCTCGTTGCCTGCAACCGATAGGAGGAGCACAAAGACGTTGAACTCAATATCAGAGAGCTTCTCGCCATCAAGATCTGCTGTAATTAAAGCGGTAACGATATCGTCTAGGGGTCGCTCACGTCGGCTGTCAGCGAGGCCCTGCGCGTACATGTAGAGCTCCATCGAGGCTGACATTGCATCCTCGCCGCCAATCGCTCCGTACTCAGGGTCGTCGGCACCAATCATGCGGTTTGACCATTCGAAGATCTTGTGGCGGTCTTCGTAAGGAATGCCGAGCAACTCAGAGATAACAACTAGCGGCAACTCTGCAGCAAGGTTGGGCACAAAGTCATACTCACCATCATTCTCAAGAGCGCGGTCGACAATCCAGCGCGCTGCTTCGCGAATGGAGGGCTCAAGCATGCGCACAACCTTGGGCGTAAATCCACGAGCAACCAAATTTCTGAGGCGTGTGTGCTGAGGAGCATCTTGGTTGAGCATCATCAGCTCCGTACCCTCGCCTTGATCTACCAAAAGCGCTCCACCTTGAGCCGAGGAGAAGATCGAAGTATTGCGCTCGATCTCAATTACATCGCGGTACTTGGTGCATACCCAAAAACCTGGCGGGTACTCATCGGAGTCGTGCCACCAGACTGGAGCCTCACTGCGTAGCCAGTTGAAGAACTCAATTGGGGGGCCTACCTCGTAGGTCTTAGCATCGGCAAGGTTTACGGCTGAGTCTGGACGGTTCATTGAGATTTACCTCTCACTAAGCAGATCTAAGAGAAAATATTTTCGAATGCTGGTCATTTTTATTTTTAAGTCTCTGATTAAGCGCGTAAAAAGTCCAGAAAACGAGGAGCGAACCACCCGACTATCTGGGCGAAATCCCCCCGGATTAGAGACCATGAATTAGAGACTCAATTCCTAGGAGGGTAGCGCGCAGAGCGCTGCGGGTAGAATCGGTTCTCGCACACCTTACGTGACCCAAGGAGCCCCGGTGACCGAACTTCTTCCAATGAGCACAAAACACTGCAGCGTTGAGCGTGACGGCCACATTGTGATCCTCACTATGAATCGCCCCGAGTCAAAGAATGCTCTGAGCCCTGACATGCTCGTCGGTCTCGCCCAAGGTTTCGATTATGTAGATGAGACCGACGATGTCCGAGTGGCAATCCTCACTGGAGCCGGCGGCTGCTTCTCATCAGGTGCGGACCTAAAGGCAATGTCGAGGCCCTCTGAGGACCCTCGGGTTGTAAAGGCCATGGCCGACTCCCCCAACCTTCACTGGAAGGCATTGCTGCGCGATCACCGGTTAACCAAGCCACTAATTGCGGCCGTCGAGGGGTACGCCGTCGCCGGCGGCACTGAGATGCTTCAGGGAACCGATATCCGCATCGCCGCCGAAGGAGCCACTTTTGGTGTCTGGGAGGCAAAGCGCGGATTGTTCCCATTGGGCGGTTCAGCGGTGCGCTTACCTCGCCAGATTCCATACACCCTCGCTATGGAGGTGCTTCTCGCCTGCCGCCCTGTCTCCGCCCAGGAGGCTCTAGCCATCGGACTCATCGGGCGCGTTGTCCCAGATGGCGATGCGCTGAAGGTCGCAATGGAGGTTGCCTTGGAGGTTGCGCAGAACAGCCCCGTGTCAACCAAAGCGATCCTGCGCGCATGGCGCGAGACAGAGGGGCTAAGCGACGCCGAGGCCATGAAGATTCAGGATGCAATCGGCTGGGAAGTATTCGCATCTGAGGACGCCCAAGAAGGCCCACGCGCATTCTCAGAGAAGCGTCCGCCCGAGTTCAAGGGTCGATGACTAGTAGATGAGTAGCGACTTGAATAGCGCCTCCAACGATCCCTCTCAACAGACCAAATCTGAGCAGTCGGCGACACCAAACGGAATGCTAGAGCGCATCTCAATGGACCCGACGCAGGGGGCCAACTTCGCAACTGAGCCGCGACGCGAACTTACTCAAGCAGTTCGCCACCTAATTGACGCGATACTCACTCGTGATGATGTATCCGATGAGGTTCTCCGCGACGCTGCAAACGCAACGGAGGATCTAGCTGCGCAGATCGCAGGCTCCCCTCACGAAGCCAAAGCACGAGGCCGGCGAGTTCCGAGTGAACGCACGCACGGCGATTACTTGACACGATCTCCCATCGTTGGCCAAGTAAATCCAGTTGCTCCTCCACTCGAGTGGGAGGTTCACTCGGGGAGAATCTTGGGGCGTGGCATCTATCACGCTGCATACGAAGGCCCTCCCGGATATGTGCACGGAGGCTGGATCGCACTTACCTTTGACGAGATACTCGGCATGGCCAACGTGGCTAGCGGTAATCCGGGGATGACCGGCACACTCAAGATTCGATACCGCAGGCCTACTCCACTCCACAAGGAAGTCACCTTCGAGGGCTGGACCGAGAAAGTGGAGGGGCGACGCATTACCGCTCTCGGGACTATGAGCGTTGATGGCGTAGTAACAGCAGAGGCCGAGGGTTTATTTATCATCATCGACCCTGCAAAGGCATGGGAATACTTCGGGCAGGCCCGAGGCGAGGCTGCACCTGCAGGCGTCGAGGAACTCTAAGAACCGGCATGACTAGCACGAGACCGCAGCCTGGCGCCGCAGACGGGGCATGATGTCTTGATGCCTCCCACAGCAGATAGCAAAGCACCTCGCACAGGACCTCGCATAGGACTTGTACTTGGAGCCGGTGGTTTAACCGGACAAGCCTTCCATGCTGGGGTTCTAGCGGGTCTCGCAGATGGCATTGGCTGGGATGCACGCAGCGCGGATCTTGTCGTCGGCACCTCCGCTGGCGCAAGCGCTGGTGCATATGTGCGAGCCGGCCTCGCACCTAGAGATGCAGCTGCGTTTCTTCGCAATCTTGAGCCGAGCACTGAGGGACGCGAGATCATGGATCGACTCGGAGAGAGTGGAGATTGGCGAACGCCTGTTGGCCCACGCAACCTCCCCCAACTGCCACAACGTCAACTACTTCGACGCTTTGCTACACGTCCATGGCAGGTTCGCCCTGAGACACTCCTTGCCGTAGCGGTTCCACCAGGGCGCGTCCCGCCAGAATCTTGGACCGATGCACTCCATGGGGTTACCGGTCCAGGATGGCCCGCCGAGCGTCTATGGATTTGTGCGTTGCGTGTAAGCGATGGCCGCAGGGTGGTCTTCGGTCGCGATGGTTCTCCAGAGGTTGATCTCGCGACCGCTGTCGGTGCATCATCAGCAATCCCAGGATATTTTCGGCCCGTCCGAATCGGAGACGAGAGCTATATCGATGGAGCTGCCCACTCTCCTACCAACGCAGACCTAGTCTTGTCGGAGAAACCCGATCTTGTGATCGTCTCCTCTCCGATGTCGCTAGCGCGATCGGCAATTACTCTCCACCCGCGCCAGGCTGGTCGCCTTCACTTCAGGCGCAGACTCGCCCAGGAGGTACGCAGGCTCCAGCTCGCTGGAATTCCAGTCGTCTCATTTCAGCCCTCGACTGAGGACCGAGATGTGATGGGAGAAGGCGGCTTAAGTTCAATGGCCGAGAGCAAGAACGCAGCAGTGGTCGAGCAGGTATATGCGACCACCCTGCGTAGATTGGCCCGACCGGATTTTGCACGCCGACTCGCAGTAGCAGGGCTCTAACGAATAACTCCGCTGCGCTCACGCCCGCCTAACTTGCGCGCCTAAGTTAAGAGCATGGCAATGGGGCGCGAGGGAATGAGTCGAGACGAAGTCCTATCGGCTCTAGTAGCGATGAAGTCTGGGGACAAAGATTGGCGCAACGGGCGCTGCTTTGCCTTGGTATTCAATGCTGGTGAAGAGGTAGAGGAGATTGCGCGCGAGGCAAGCGTTCTCTACCTCTCCGAGAATGGCCTCAACCCCTTGGTATTTCCAAGCCTTGGCCGTATGCAAGAAGAGATAGTTGACACCGTTGCCCAGATGCTTCACGGCCGCACCGAGTCCTGCGACGCGCAGGGCTTCATGACATCGGGCGGCACGGAGTCAATTCTCCTAGCCGTAAAAGCAGCGCGAGATCGCGCCAGTACTCTCCGGGGAGTCACGAAGCCCAATATGGTTTTAGGTGAGAGTGCTCACGCTGCTTTTCACAAGGCCGGGCATGACTACGGCGTGGAGATTCGCAAGGTCTCAGTTGAGACTGATTGGCGCGTAAATTTAGACGCAATGTCGAACGCTATA
The DNA here is from genome assembly GCA_037132095.1 of Actinomycetes bacterium. GTDB lineage: Bacteria > Actinomycetota > Acidimicrobiia > IMCC26256 > IMCC26256 > IMCC26256. The sequence goes on along the minus strand of JBAXPT010000011.1, from coordinate 8,426 downwards.
GATAGCGACACCGTGTTAGTAGTCGGATCAGCACCGCAGTACCCCCAGGGAGTTATTGACCCAATCCCGGAGATTGCAGCGCTTGCAAGTAACGCGGGTACCTCATGCCACGTAGATGCATGCATGGGTGGGTTCGTTCTTCCATTTATGGAGAGCCTTGGATACCCGGTTGCTCCATGGGATTTCAGAGTCGAGGGAGTTACCTCGATCTCTGCCGATATTCACAAACTTGGTTACTCACCGAAGGGCGCATCAGTTCTATTGCATCGCACAGAAGAGATGCGACGCCACCAGATTTTCTTCTTCGATGGATGGCTAGGTGGCTTCTATGCCTCTACCGGACTCCTCGGAACTAAAGCCGCGGGGCCAATAGCTGCTGCGTGGGCAGTGACTCATTTTCTCGGCGAGTCTGGTTACATGCGCCTTGTTGAGAAAACCATGGAGGCAACGAAGCGGTTAATTGAGGGCGTCGAATCGATACCCGGCCTACAGGTACTCGGGAAACCAGATGCACACCTCGTAGCAATCGCTGCGATCAATCCGGATGAAACTGACATCTTTGCCATCATGGATGCTCTGAGCGCAGGCGGCTGGCATCTAGACCGCCAACGCCCCCCTGACTCAATTCACGCAACAGTCTCTGCCGGGACCGCCGGCGCAATCGGTGATTTTCTTATTGACCTTCGCTCTGCAGTTGAACTCGTCGGCTCATCTCGAACCGATGATCGAAGCACGAACTACGCACCGATTGGCATCGATGAGTGAGTCGAGGTTCGCAGTCGCGATCTCGAGCGACGCAAGTACCCCAGTTAAAGATGACTTGGCGCCAGCGCCGAGTCGCTCAACCGAGACAATTGAGCGACGCCGACGCCTTGTCGAGGCAGCGGTAAAGCTCGCACGAAGTGGCGGGTACGAAGCTGTACAGATGAGAGATGTCGCATCCGCCGCAGATGTCGCTCTTGCAACTCTCTATCGTCAATATGCATCCAAGGACCAACTCCTCCTAGCCGCTCTCTCCAATCAAACCGGGATACTGCGCGATCGACTAGCGACTCAGCCAACAGAAGGAGACTCCCCCGCGGAGCGCGTAATAGGGGTATTAGCCCTAGCGAACAAAGCGCTATCTCGTGAGCCCACCCTTACAGCGGCAATGGTCACTGCTCTCGGATCACCTGAACCAGGCGCCGCTGCAATGAAGGTTGAGATCCTAGAAATTCTGCGCGGCATTCTCGGTGACGCCGGCGGTCTCGGCCCCAGAGACGAAGGAGACGCTGCATTACGCACCCTTGGTTACGTTTGGTTTGCTGCACTCGGCGCTTGGAGCAGCGGCATGATCGACGACGAGCAGATGGCCTCGGACCTTACGCAAGCAGCGCGCCTTCTTCTCTAGTCGCTACTAACGCGACATGGCTCGCCAAGTCGCTCCAACTAATAGCGCACGATGCGTCACCGTTCGTTCAGAAGATCCCTAATCGCCTTCGCATGCATGGCATTTGATGGATCGGACGAATCAATCGGTCCTAGAGCAATCCAAGAAGCCCCCGCATCGACGTAGCCAACAAGTAACTCAGCTACTCGTTGCGGGCCTCCCACCAATGAAACTTTCGATACGCCGAGTCGCTCGGCCTTCTTCTCAGCCTCATCATCGGTTGCACCTAGGACACATAATCCGCCCCACGAAATAATGAGAGGCTCGCCTCCACGTCTCTCTCGCTCGGAGATGAGCTGCGTCGCTTCGCGGGTAAAGCGATCGATGCCGACTCCCCAACGGTTCCAACCATCGGATGTCATCACTGCCTCGCCTACATACTTTGGATCCCCGCCGACCCAAACAGGGATGCCTTCATCTACCAACGCCGAGGCGGTCCCAGCAAGTGCCTCTACCCTCGATGAGACATCACCAAAGTCGTAGCCAAACTGCTCCATCTCATCACGGCTCTGCTCATCACCTGCTCCGATGCCTGCGATTATTCGCTCGCCCGCAATACGTTGCGCAGTCTTGAAAATGCCGGCCAGGACCGCCGGCGGGCGAAGGGTTGCTCGCGCTACTAATGAAGCGATAGCGATGGAGTCTGTCTCAGCGCAGAGTGCGCCTAGCGCTGAAGAGAACTCAAGCGCCGGACGAACGTCGCCATCGGCGCCGTACCTAAATAGGTGGTCATATGCGAATACGGCATCGAGGCCAACTGACTCCGCGGCGATAGCCACCTCAATTAGTGGCTCGGCATCCTCTCTAAAGAACGGGAGGGTAACTCCGATACTCAGCCCATTGCTGCGAGAGGCACTAGGACTATTACTACTCAAAGGATTAAGTCCCGCGCTAGTAGAGCGGCTCCAACTACACCGGCCTGTGTCCCCAATGTGGCGGCGACAATCGTCAAGGTCTCCCTCGCACTCGCCCCCTCCACGCGCCCCATAAAATGCGCTCTCACTGGATCAAGGAGGACATCGCCGAGAGCGACCAAGCCTCCTGAGATAACAATGCGCTCGGGGTCAAGGATATTGGCGAGTCCTACTAAGCCAATTGCAACCTGCTCGGCGTATCGATCAAGGATCGCGAGCGCCTCAGGGTCCCCATCTAGTGATGCCTCCCCAACGTGGTCGCCTCGCACTGCCTCGATACCCCCGGCCAGTGCGATTAGGGCCTTACCCCTCCCAGCAGCAGCCGCTTCACGCCCCATCCAACCCAGAGCATTACCGGAGGCGAGGGCCTCCCAGTGCCCTCTCTCTCCACATGCGCAGATCGGTCCTTGAGGATCGATCTGAAAGTGCCCTACCTCTGCGGCAAAACCATGAGCTCCGCGCAGCACCTCTCCGTTGACAATTACGCCACCGCCAATACCGGTGCCGAGAGTGATGACTAGCGCATGCGCGCACCCTCTCGCTGCGCCGAGTCGAGCCTCGGCCAATGCTGCAACGTTTGCATCGTTATCAACGGCGATCGGAAGCGAGAGCCGCTCCTCTAAATCTGAGCGAACCGGCGAATCCGCAAATGCGTGGACATTCGGCGAGTACGCAACGACACCTCTGCGATCAACCATTCCAGCGGCGCCAACTCCTACCGCTGCGAGCTCGGGCACCTCTACTCGCAGGTCTTGGATGAGAGTAACCATTGCGTCGCGTAGCGCATCCCAACCGGCGGGCGCGAGCAGGCTTGTCTCAGCGACGATTGTTCCGTCTTCCAAGACCGCTGCTGCACGCAGGTTCGTTCCACCAATATCAATACCGGCAGTAATCGTCATCCGAGGTCAACGGGGCGCGGAAGGCGTTCAGAACTAAATGGCTCGTCCATCGGGTCAACTCGCAGTGAATCAACTTGCAGTCCCGATTCGCTCTCTCCGTCGCCATAATTCTTAGAGGGTTGTGACTCACGCTCTTGTCGTTGATTCGCTAGATCAGATCGCTGCTGGGCAAGTGCCTGCTCTGCAGCATCTACGACGGTCTTAACCGCAAGGACAACCTCGTGTGCTGCAGTTACTAGGTGCTCGACCGCCTCTGGCTGAGCCTCAGCTAGAGCGGATACCAAAGAGGCGATCCCTCCAAGAGCATCGGAGGAGCGTGGAGCCTCGCCGCTACCGTCCATGGTCTCGAACCAGTCGTCACCCCAGCCGTCACCCCACTCGCCGAAGGCCTCGCCCCCATCGGCGGAGTCAGCACCGCTCAAATCGCCGAGCGCGTGTAGATGAGGCTCGACCTTTTCATCAGGGGCACCCACAAACGCGACTCCGTCGCCTTGAGTCTCGTCAAAGGTGTGCTCAAAGAATGGATTACGCCGAGGCGTACCAGGGTCACGCATACTCTCGCCTCCGACTCATTCGCTCTCAGCGGCGCGCTTTAGGTCCTTCAACGCGGTGCCTGTGATCATCCCAGCTGCTCTTCGCTTTATCAGCCCCGGTAGCGGAACCGAAATCTCAACCGCCAGGTCATAGTGAACCCTCGTTGCAGAGCCATCTGACTCAAAACGGTATGTACCGTCAAGGGAGCGGAGCGAGTCACCGTGATCAAGAACCCAAGAGAGCCTCTCAGGGAGAGCCGAGTAATCGTATGTCAACACATAAGTAACAGATTTCCCCATTGCTGCAGCGCGGTACTCAACAGAGGTACCACGCCCCTCTTCATCGCGCTCTAATACCGTGACCTTCTTTAGGTCGCGCGCCCATTCTGGATAGGCCTCAAAGTTGAGTACGACCGCCAAGCAGTGATCAACATCAGCCTCGATACGAATGCGTTCGTGCACCGTCTCCGACATCTCGCCTAACTCCTCTCTTGGGGATCAGACCCCAAGTTCTGCGCATCAGCCGATTGAGGCCTCAGCACAACTCCGCCACGTGCAGGGTACACACCATTGCGGGCACCCCACAGCCCAACCAAACCTAGAGGCAGCATAGGAGCAAGTACGACGAATGGATCTGCCGTGGCGCCGACCGCTGTAATTGCGATTGAGGCGCCTAGCGATAGGTAGAGGCTCAACCTCGGCGTCTCCTTCACGTCACCCTGGACCAAGAAAAGGCTCGCAATTTGAACATCGTCTCCGCGGGTGGTTCGGACCGCAGCGAGCACCAGTGCCCAACTCCAGATAACCATCGAGATCAGGAGGTAGAGCATTGAGACCCCAACCGAGAGCCCGTCAACTGGCTCAAACCCGAATACAGGCGGGATCACAAGGAGGCCAAACAATGCCGTCGATATCCAAGAGGCTCTTACGATGAATATCCCCAAGGCACGATGACCGGTGGGGCCAATCTCGCTTGGGGTGGACGCCGCAGACATACGCAGAGAGTACCGGCGCTCCGACCGCACCCCAACTCCAACCTCCAGAAGACTCTTGGCGTCTATCTATCGCTGGCTGGGTTTACTAGGGAGCGGGGCGAGGCCACTCAAGTCTCCGGCGGCGAGACGGCGCAGAGGGACAACCCGAGCATCGTATGAGCACTCCTCGGTCGCCCATCTTCGAGCGCTCTCCCCCATGGCGTTTCGGAGCGAATCGTCGCCGAGCAGATCACCTATGCGCTTACGAATCTCAACGACATCATGCGGGTCGACAACATATCCAGTCTCAGAGTCGATGACTGCTTCATGACTTCCACCGCTACGCCCTGCAATCGACGGCACGCCACTCGCGGCAGCCTCAAGAAAGACGATCCCAAATCCTTCTGCCTCAAGACCTCCCCAACGATCCCGGCACGGCGCAGCAAACACATCACCCACTCGGTAGAGCGTCAAGAGTTCATCGTTCGGTACTCGCCCTAAGAACTTCACGCGCCCTGACCTAAGAAGATCATGCTTTGAGGCAATTTTTCTTAACCGCTCTGCGTCGCGGCCAGCCCCAGCGATAGCGAGCACAACCGAGGGATCTAACCCTGCAATCGCCTCGATCAGCACATCGAACCCTTTGCGCGGAACGAGTCGGCTTACGGCTACAACAAGCGGGCGATCTGGGTCGAGGCCCAGCGAGACTCTCCCTGCAGCTCGCTCAGCAGCATCGGCCACAGGCCTAAAGCGATCAACATCTACCCCAGGCGGGACTACTAATCCATCAAGGTCTCTCCCTGCGGCTTTTACAGACTCGCGCGCTGGGTACTCCCCAGCCGCTAAAACCCCTCTCGCATCGCGCAGAACACGACCCAAAAGACGATGCGTACCGGGCATGCGCCCCGGAACTGTGATCTCGGCGCCGTGCGCAATGACAATGTGCGGAGCCGACTTGAGGCGGCGTCCAAGGGATCCGAGTGGTAGCGCTGGATCTAGAAAAATGATATCCGCTGAGACCTCTTTAGCGAGGCTCTCGATACGCGAAGCGAGAGAACTCGTAGGCAGCATTACTTGCTCACGAATTCGTTCAACTCGAAATGGTTGCTGAGCATCGAAATCTGATGCACCGACATACGGAGTGGTCAGTACGGTTGTCTCGTCGTTAGGAAGCCGAAGCCAAAGCTCATGCAGGTACGACTGAATCCCACCGACCTTGGGCGGAAAATCATTAGTAACGAGTAGTGAGCCCATGCCCTGATCGTACGGGCTATGCCGCCTGGCATGTGGATTCTTAGAGCGATGCGGCTAACGCTTCATCGAAGAGAGTGCCGGCTCCGATCAGTCTTCGGTACTGCATAACGCGTCTGGGTTCAGAGAAACCGATTACTCCAGAGATTCTCCCGTGGCGCTCGAATATCGCCACTAAGCGAGCATCATCGGTGCCGCTATGAACGACCTCCATACGATCCTCTCCCGAGAATCGCCCCGCGGCTTGAATCTTGATGCCGTATTGCTCCGACCAAACGAACGGCACCGTTGAAAACGCCGGAGCACTCTCGTCATCCGATAGGAGTCTTCTAGCAGCATGTACCCCCTGCTCGACAGCGTTGGTCCAATGCTCGACGCGCATCGACTCGCCACCGAAGAGCGGATTGGGCCACCGCGCTATATCACCTGCACAGACAACCCCGGGTGCGGCGAGCAGCGTTGCATCGCAGACCACTCCGTCATCGAGTGCAAGCCCCGAGCCCTCGAGCCAGTGCGTAACTGGCGCAGCCCCAACAGCTAGCAGAACAAGGTCACACTCAAGAGATGCCTCTTCGGCGATATTGACACGGACTGATTCGCCAATCTGCTCTAGAGATTCGATCTTCACTCCCGTTCGCAGATCAACACCATTACTTCGATGCAGTTCTGCAAGAGTCTCTCCAATGATGGGCCCAACACCTCGCAGCATTGGCTGATCGCCAGCCTCTAATACAGTGACATCTAGTCCGAGTCCGCGCGCAGTGGCAGCAACCTCTGATCCAATAAATCCTGCTCCAATGACGCATATTCGCTTGCGATCCGCAAGCGCACCTTTGAGGCGAAGAGCGTCGTCGAGGGTACGCAGAGTCATTACACCAGAGATGCCATCTGCAATCGACAATGTTCGAGGAGCAGCACCTGTTGCGATCACTAAGCCATCGAAATCGATTTTTTCACCTGACGCAAGCGTGATACTTCTTGCTTCGAGACTCAATGATTGAGCACGCTTTCCCAAAAGTAAATCCGCATTGAGTTCTTCATAGGGTTCGGTTCGTAGCGCTAGTCGATCCTCTTCAAACTCAGCCGTAAGAAACTCTTTGGAGAGCGGTGGACGGTCATATGGCAAGTGCGCCTCGGCACCGACCATTGTCAATGCTCCAGTAAAGCCTTCACGTCGCAGAGCCTCGGCACAACGAAGCCCCGCTAACGATGCACCAACTATCACTATCTTCTTCACTACAGCGCTTGGTCCTCAACTGTGATGGCGCGTGTTGGGCAGAGGCGCACAGCCTCTTCTACGGCGGCACGGTGTGTCTCGTCCGGCTCTTCCTGAAGAATGTAGAGATAACCGTCGTCGCGTACCTCAAATATCTCTGGGGCAGATGCCATGCATACGGCGTTGCTCTTACAGAGATCGAAGTTAACTAAAATTTTCATACTCGTCGCTCCTCCTCAATTTGCAGGCGCTTGCGGCCCAGCAACGTTACCTAACCATACCGAACCATCATGACGGAATCCCAAGTAGGGACGACGCCCCTATGCTCTGAACACAACTCTTGATTCCAGAAGAAATCTAAGCCCAAGGAGACACGCATGACATCCACGCCGACCCAAGACGTCGAGAACGAACTCCTCGCATCGCTAGTTAATGGAGTTCTCACTCTCACCATCAATCGAGTTGAGATGTCGAACGCAATTCCTTATTACGTGCGTGATCGACTCATAGAGCACTTCACAAATGCACACTCCGATCTAAACGTTCGAGCGATAGTCCTAACCGGTGCAGGTGATCGACACTTCTGCACAGGAGCCGACCTGCGAGTACGCCCGACCCCACCGGCCCTTCCTGAGGGTGCCCCAGATTTCATAGTTGGCAGCGCAGTCGAGATGATGCGCAGCGGCTTTCAACGCCTAATGGAGTCCATGCAGGATTGCCAGAAACCAATCATTGCAGCAATGAATGGAACCGCTGCGGGCGGCGGAGCGATGCTGGCCCTCGCTGCAGATTTAGTAGTTGCCTCAGATACAGCACGTTTTGTAGATGTATTCGCATCTCGCGGGCTGCTCCCCGATGGAGGCTTCGCATATCTACTGCCTCAGATTGTTGGGATGCATCGCGCCAAAGAGATTGTGATGCTTGGCGAGACAATCTCAGCGCATGAGGCGCTTGAACTCGGCATTATCAATCGAGTGGTGCCTGGTGACGAGTTAGGTGCATATGTAAAAGACATGGCTGATCGCTTGGCCTCGAAACCAACGAAGGTACTCGGATGGGCGAAGCAACTTCTACATTCATCTGTTGAGAATGGCCGCTCAGTAGTACTCGAGCAGGAGGGGCTCTTCGTGGAGCTCAACATTGCAACCGCTGACTCCCAAGAGAGAACAGCGGCGATGCGAGAGAAACGCGACCCAACCTTCAGGGGCTT
>JBAXPT010000010.1:0-21463 GCA_037132095.1 Actinomycetes bacterium | reverse complement strand
GCCCAATAGTGGCCCTATTGAGACCAAATTCCAGCTGCTCTCTACTTGATGAGGGTGATGATCCGGAACATCGGGAGGTATAGGGAGATGATCATTCCACCCACGAGCACGCCCATCGTGACGATCAGGAGGGGCTCAATGAGAGAGGTCAGGGCATCAACGGTCGCCTCTACCTCCTGGTCATAGAAGTCTGCGATCTTGTCGAGCATGTCATCGAGGGCACCAGTCTCCTCGCCGACAGCAATCATCTGCACAACCATTGGCGGAAATACCTCGTGCTGACTAAGCGGACGAGCAAGAGTGTCGCCCTGCTTGACCGCACGTTGAGTATCTCTGAGCGCGAGCGAGACCACCTCGTTGCCGGCGGTATCAGCAACAATCTCTAGCGCCTCGAGGATTCCGACACCGGAGCGAGTCAATGCTGCAAGTGTGCGCGCAAAGCGCGCGAGAGCACCTTTGCGAGCGAGGAGTCCAAAGACTGGAACCTTCAATACGAATGCATCCCAAGTGGGCCTCCCCTTGGGGGAGCGAGCCCAGCGTCGCAGGAACCAACCCCCGACGCCGGAGAGGAGAATGAGAATAGGAAAATATTTCTTCACAACATCAGAGATGCTGATGAGAATTCGAGTCGGCAGAGGAAGCGTTCCGCCTAGCTCAACATAGATTCCTTTGAACTGAGGCACGATAAATAACAGCATTGCGGATGCAATGAATACAACTAATGAGAAGACAACTACCGGATAGGTCATCGCCGACTTAACCTTGCGGTGTAGCTCCACTTGACTCTCTATCGTGTCCGCTAGGCGCATCAATACTGCATCGAGCGAACCGCCAACCTCGCCAGATCGAACCATCGAAATGTAGAGGCGGTTGAATGCCTTGGGGTGGCGAGCCAAAGAAGCCGAGAGTGAAGATCCGCGCTCAACATCTTGACGAACCTCGCCAATCATGCGTGCGAGCGATGCGTTCTCGGTCTGCTCTGAGAGAATCGAGAGGGCCCTTAACAGCGAGAGCCCGGAGTTGATCATCGTGGCGAACTGTCTCGATAGAACGGCTACATCTTTGAGCGCAACACGCCCACTCAGCCCTGGGATCTTGATATCGGCCTGCAGACGCGATGAGTCACGGCGCGTGACCGTGATTGGGGTGTAGCCCATCTCGCGAAGTTTGCGAACTACGAGTGCTTCATCTGCACCCTCGAGCTTCCCCTCAACGACCTTCCCTGCGTTATCGCGCACTCGGTAAGTAAATGTGCTCGTCATCTCAGAAACCTCCGCTTTGGATCAGGCGCTTCAAATCTTCTTCATTGGTGCATCGCTCAAATGCAGTCTCACGAGAGATCTTCCCCTCGCGAACTAGCGCTGCAAGGCTCTGGTCCATCGTGACCATGCCGTGCTTGGCGCCAGCCTGCATGACCGAGTAAATCTGGTGCACCTTGCCTTCACGAATCAGGTTTCGAACTGCGGGAGTGGCAGCGAGTATCTCTGCTGCTACCGCACGACCCTTGCCATCACTGGTGGGGATCAATTGCTGGGTCACTATCCCCTGCAACGATGCGGCCAGCTGAACACGAATCTGCTGCTGCTGATGAGCAGGGAAGACATCGATAATGCGGTCAATGGATTGAGGTGCATCCTGGGTGTGAAGCGTTGCGAATACAAGGTGCCCCGTCTCAGCAGCGGTGAGCGCGGTTGAGATTGTCTCGAGGTCTCTCATCTCGCCCACGAGAATGACATCGGGGTCTTGGCGCAGGACATGGCGAAGAGCGTTTGAGAACGAGTGCGTGTCCTCCCCTACCTCGCGTTGGTTTACGACCGACTTCTTATGCGTGTGTAGGAACTCAATCGGGTCCTCCACGGTCATGATGTGAAGCGCCTTGGTCTTATTCACGATATCGATCAAGGATGCGAGCGTGGTCGATTTACCGGATCCAGTAGGGCCAGTAACGAGAACGAGACCACGCGGGAGATCGGCGAAGCGCTCCACTGCTGCAGGCAGCCCAAGACTCGACAACTCCACAATCTCAAATGGGATAGCGCGCATTACTGCGCCGACCGAGTCGCGCTGCAGGAATACATTGAGCCTGAATCGACTGCGCCCGGGGAGGGTGTAACTCGCGTCAAGCTCGAGTTCGTTCTCAAACTTTTCACGCTGCTTCTGAGTGAGAATTGCGTAAATGATCTCTCTAATCTGCGAGCCGTTTAGAGGTTCAATCCCCTCTACCGGCTTGAGCTCGCCGTTGACCCTGATGACAGGCGCTGATCCTGCCGTGAGGTGGAGGTCTGACCCCCCGCTCTCGATAACCATTGCTAGCAATTCATTTACATCTACAACAGGAGGCCCATCTGGATTCTCAAGTCCTCCACTACCTTGCTGCGCAACGCTGCTTACACCAAAAATTTGATCTAATGCGTGGCCAATCTCATAGCGACTACCCGCCGCAGCGACGATCTCGTATCCAGTTGCCTGACCAACTGCCAAAACTCCATCATCGTTGCCGGGGTCTGCGAACGCAACGATGAGTCTCGGGCCGTCAAAGTCGACACCGACTGCTAGGTGCTCGCGAGCAACTGATTCGGGGATCGTTGTCGCTGCATCTGGATTCAACGGTGTCTCAGTAAAATCAATGAACCGAAGGCCAACTGTCTCAGCGAGTGCAGCGGTGAGATCCTTCTCGCCAACTAGCCCATTGCGAATTAACACCTGGGTAATCGGCTCACTCTGGCGACGTGCCTCAGCCATTGCAATCGCTAGGTCATCGCGAGATAGGACATGGCGATCAACTAGGAACTCTCCAAGAACTCTTGCTTGACTCGACAACATTGTTTGGCCTCCCAGGCTCATAGGCGGCCTATCGGCGCGTGAGAGGCACATCTGTAGGCCTTCCTGCCCTCATTTCTTAGATGGCTCAGAGAATGCTCAGAGACCGTAAAACGGGGGCTGCACGAAGAGCAGTTAGTCAGGCCCGATATGAAGACATCAGGTCACGACTCGGAAAATCTCTTCAATGCTCGTCATACCCATCGCTGCCTTGCGGAGACCGTCTTGACGAAGAGGGATCATTCCCTCCATTTGAGCAACCTTAGAGAGATCCTCAACGGAGCGACGCTCGATAATGAGGCGCTCAATCTCCTCTGAGATCGGCATCACTTCATGGAGAGCAAACCGGCCGCGATACCCAGTTCGTCCGCAAGCCGAGCATCCAACAGCGCGGTGGAGAGTCGGCCAGTCGCCAATATCAATGGTCTCCATTGCCCAGCGAGCGCTTAGGAGCTCCTCCTCGCTTGGCTGATACGGCTCTTTACAGCGATCACAGAGACGGCGAGCGAGTCGCTGAGCGAGTACTACGTCTAATGCGCTGGTAACAAGGAACGGCTCGACACCCATCTCAAGAAGCCGCATCGGCGTAGAGGCGGCATCATTTGTGTGAAGGGTCGTGAGCACGAGGTGGCCAGTGAGAGCAGCCTCAATACCGATGATCGCTGTCTCTCGGTCTCTAATCTCACCTACGAGAAGCACATCTGGGTCAGCACGAAGAATTGATCGAAGCGCTGAAGCGAATGTAAGGCCGGCCTTAGGGTTGACCTGAATCTGATTAATCCCGGCGAGTCGATACTCAACTGGGTCCTCGATCGTGATGATGTTGCGCTGAACCTCATTCAAGACATTGAGGGTTGCGTAGAGGGTTGTGGATTTTCCCGATCCAGTGGGGCCGGTAACCAAGACGGTGCCATAGGGCTTACGGAATGAACGCTCGTACCTTTCAAGCGTGTCAGGGAGAAATCCCTGATCCTCAAGACTTAAGAGCGCTTGATTCTTGTCGAGAATTCGCATAACGACCTTCTCGCCATGCACCGTAGGAAGGGTCGCAACACGAAGATCAATTGGTTTACCGCCGACGGTTAGCGACATACGCCCGTCTTGTGGGATTCGGCGCTCAGCGATATTGATATCGCTCATGACCTTGAGTCTCGAGATTACCCCCGCTTGAATTGCCTTTGGAGAGCGCATTACCTCATGGAGCACGCCATCGATTCGAAAGCGAATACGCAGATCCCTCTCAGCAGGCTCAACGTGAATATCCGAGGCTCTGTCAGCGACTGCCTGCGTAATTAGCAGATTCACGAACTTTACGATCGGTGCATCCTCAACAACTGCACTGACATTCGCGAGTTCATCTTTATCCGTTAGCTCATCGGCTGCCTGGGAAGCAAGATCATCTACCTCGCTATCGAGACGATGAAACCTATCGATCGTCTCACGAATCTGCACCGAGGTTGCAACAACACAGCGAACCTGGGCACCAGTAAGCGCACGTATGTCATCTACTGCAAGCACATTCGATGGGTCAGCCATTGCGACAACGAGCACATCGTCGTCCCAAGAAATCGGGAGTGCTTGATAGCGCCGGGCTAGGCCTTCTGGAATCAGCGACGCAACGGTCGCATCGATAGCGCGTTCTGTTAAGTCGACAAACTCAAGGCCCACTTGTTTGGCCAATGCGCGAACAAGATCGCTCTCCGAGATGAGGCCTTGATCAATGAGAACGCGACCGATCGGCCGCCCAGTAGAGGCTTGTGTAGCGAGAGCCTCTGCCAGTTGATCGTTGGTGATGAGGCCAGTCTCGACTAGGAGCGACCCCAATGGCGTGCCTTCAGACACGACTACCTCTCCCTCGTAGCAACGGACCCAGCGTCCCTTGATGTGAACCTATCGGCGCTGCGGGGCGGGGGCTGTAGGGCCTAGTCCAAGGAATTTAGAGACTATCCGTGGTCGGTGCGTAGGCCTGAGAAGAGTCTAAGGAGGGCGCCTCGATCAGCGGTGATGGTGGTCTGCTCCATATCTTGGGGCATCGCGGGCTCGTCGTTATTCAGAGGAGATTCAAGGCTCTTCGCTAGCGACTCGCCGCCACCTGCAAGATCCGCCAGCGCTTGCTCAGCGGCATCTGAGTATGGGGAGCGGTGCGCTTCTGCGAGGCTTGCCGCTAGCTCCACAGAGTCCCTCGTTGCCTCCGCTATCCGGGAATCTAAATTCTCTGAAGGCGCTAAGCGCATAGCGCCTCGACTCTCGGGCTGCCTAGAACCGAGAATCCCTAGAGCTATTAGCTCCGCTATCGGGATAGTGACCTCATAGGCACTTAGGCCTATTACTCCAGCTATTTGAGCGATGCTCTGATGATCATCAACATGAGAAACAAGCCTCAGCATGGAGCGGTTCAACGTGATTGGTGCATCCTCTTCACTCTCAATCAACATAGGAATCGCATCTAGGGAGGGCACACTCGACTTAAGTGCAGTTAGTGCATCGGCCACAGCAACAGCGCGGGAGAGAACATCGTGGAGGTCTATCCTGGCCTCACCTGGGCGCTCAATCGCCCCATCTCTAAATTCATAACTTCCGCTCTCAATTCGGAGCACAATTCGGAGCATTGCGCAGAGCACATCGACAAGGCGCAGGCTCAACTCGTCTCTATCTTTTGGGCCGTCTTTTGGGCCGTCCTTGGGGCTCACAAACAAGCGCTCCATATCCCCCGCTACTAACAATCCACCGAGCAGACTCAGGCTTAAGCGCCCTGCATCGCCGCGCATCTCTAAGACTCCACTAGAGCCATGGGCGCAGAGCGCTCGGAGTACTTCTTTTGCTGGCAGTGTCTCGATCGTGCCTTGAAGTCCCACGTCATCCCTCTCGTCTCTCATGCTTCTCTACGCAGGCTTTATCGGATGGGGCAGCGGAAAAGTTGAGGGAAACTTTAGGTAACAGCGTTTGACTTCAGCAGCATTTACAACACCAGCAACGCGTATACGCGGGGTTGCACCCGCACCTGATCGGCTCCCGGGAGCGGACGATCGATTTGACCCAATATCGCTCAGGGTTCTCCCAGGCGTTAGCTAAAGGATCGCTATCGCTCTGCGCATTGCCTCTATCGGTGCAGCCTGACCGGTATGCATCTCGAAGGCGACCGCAGCCTGATGAAGCAGCATCCCGATGCCCCCCACAATCGATGCAGATCGCCGCTCCGCTGCCTCGAGGAGCGGTGTCATGGCCGGTTGGTAAACAAGATCGCAGACTAAATGCGCAGGGGTCAGGAGGTCAGTGTTGAAGAGTGGAGGCTCCACCGCCATACCAATTGGCGTCGCGTTCACGATGATCTCGCTCTCACTTATAGCGGAGTCGATTTCGCTCATGAGCATGGCACGTGCATCTGGTGCTAGCACCGCTGACTCGCGTGCAGCCTCAATTCGGCGCGCAGCAATAGTTACTAACGCACCAGCGGCTCCAAGCGCATGCGTCACAGCGCGCCCCGCTCCCCCGGCACCGATGATCAAGACGCTCTTACCAGTGACGCTGACTCCTTCATCAGCGAGGCTTCGCATAAATCCCTCGCCGTCGGTACTCGCCCCAAGAAGGGTGCCGTCATCGCGCAGCACCACAGTATTTACCGATCGCAGGGCCTCTGCCTCCGAGGTCAGCTCGTCGCACGCATCTGCAGCATCGGTTTTATGCGGCATAGTTACATTGAGCCCTGAGATTCCAAGATCCACCATTGAACGCACCGCGGCAAAGCCGTGCCCTGCAGGAACGGGGAGCGCAACATAGATCCAATCAAGGCCTAGCGCTTCGTAAGCGGTGTTGTGTATCAACGGAGAGCGTGAGTGGCGCACGGGATCTCCAATTACCGCTGCAAGGCGCGTCATTCCACTTACCGGAGGGCGACTCATAAAACTCCCCTGCGACGTGCGTCAGCGATGTTGGCTAGGTGCTCTGCATAGGTTGTCGCAAATTTATGTTTGCCATTCTTCTCGTAGAGCACGTAGTAAAGATACGGGATATTCGATGGTGTGAGCGCGGCAATTAATGACGGCGCGGCAACTGTCATTATCGGAGTCGGCGGGAGTCCTAGAGATTTGTACGAGTTATACGGACCCGGGCGGGCAAAATCCTCACTCGTTAGCGGCCCGCGATCCCCGCGGGCATATAGAAGCGTCGCATCGATCTGGAGGAGCATCCCTAAGCGCAGGCGGTTCGCTATTACCCCAGAGATAAGCGGTCGGTCTTCATCGAGGCGCGACTCGCCTTGAATAAGTGATGCGAGCGTGGTGACCTCATAGACAGTCTTCCCCTGGGCTCTTGCCTGCTGCTCTATCTTCATTCGCTTGATCTCAGAGTCATAGCGATCGACTATCCGCTTCAGGACAACCGCCTCATCCTCCTGCTCAGCTATGTAATAGGTATCAGGCCAAGTCAAACCCTCTAATGAAGCAATGCCTTCTGGTTGATACTTCGAGCGGATACTCCCCGAAGCGACTACCTCGAGGAATTTTGCACTCGACATTGATCGGAGTGACCCGACTCGCTGAGCAATCTCTGCGATTGTGAGACCAGGCGGAAGCGCAAGAACTCTGTAACTCAAGACAGGCCCACGCGTCAGAGCCTTGATCGCCGAGGGAACGGACTGCGATGTATTTAGTTCGTATCTGCCTGCTTGGAACGGCCCTGCCGATGTGATGCGCGAATAGATCTTGAATGCGAGCGCATTCGGCACAACATTAGAACTTGTTAACTGTGAGCCGATCTCCGAGACCGAGGACCCGCTCTCAACAACCACCACAACCTTTTTACCAGCAGATCCTGAGCCCTCTGTCAGGCCGAGCATTGACACAGCCAGCAAGGCAAACAGGAGGAGTACAGCTAGAACAAGAGTTAAGGCAATACCAATTACCTTTCTGCGCTTTACCTCTCCCCCGACTGAACCGCCTTCGTTCATATCTGGCCATCGAGCCAAGACTGGAGCATGACTGCGGCTGCGACCTTGTCGATTACTTGCTTTCGATCCTTGCGGCGCACGTCTCCCTCTAAGAGTGAGCGCTGAGCAATGGCTGTAGTAAGCCGTTCATCAAAGGCCTCGATAATTAAATCGGGGGCGAGTTCTTTCAATGCCTCTATCTCTGCGAGCGCAGCGCGAGCAGCTGCTCTGCGGGCACCTGTGAGGGTTAGCGGGAGCCCAACGACGAGTTGCGTCACTCCCTCCTCACGCGCAATGTTGAGCACCGCCCTCCGGTCTACTTCAGCATTACCGGAGCGCTTAATAACGGAGTGCGGGCTAGCGATCGTACGAGTTGGGTCAGATAGAGCAATCCCGATGCGCTTCTCTCCGAGATCTACACCAAGGGCTCGAGTCACCCGCCGGTCACTGCCTCAGATGCAGCGGCAACAACAAGGCTCATGGCCTCGTCGATTGCTGCAATTTTCGGGCCACCACCGACTACTAGGTCAGCGCTCTTGGCGGTACCGCCACCAAGAAGTCTCGCTGCTCCTTGAGCAATGGTCGCCGCCGAAGCACCGTTCGCAACTAAGTCCTTTGTAACGGCGACCGCCAGGCCAGCCTTATCCCCATCAGGGTTGAGGCCAATTACTGCCGCAATCCCTGAGGGGAGAGCGTCACGCACCGCAGCGGCGAGCAATCGCAGATCGTCGGGCGTAAAACCGTCACGCCTAACTACAACAATGCCTCCCTCTGCATTGGCAGCCAACTCGCCAGCCTGTGCAGCGGCCTGTTTCGCACGCAGCGCTGCGACCTCATCGCCGAGCGATTTTACCTGGGCCATAAGTCGCTCGATCTTCTCTGGAACCTCGAGTTGAGTCGTGTTCATTGATGAGGCGATAGATCGCATGCGCTTCTCATCCTCACGAATCTTCTCTAGCGCATGTGAGCCAGTAACTGCCTCAATGCGTCGCATATTTGCGCCGACAGATCCTTCACTCAAAATCTTAATTGGGCCGATGAAGCCGAGCGCGTGAACATGTGTTCCGCCGCAGAGTTCGATTGATTGGGGGCCTGCCTCGAGTACCCGCACTACGTCGCCATACTTGTCTCCGAAGAATGCAACCGCCCCAATACTCTCGGCATGCGCCTTAGTTGTCTCGTAGTTTCGTACTGGAGCGTCACTAATTACCTCTGCATTGGCAAGCGCCTCTATGCGATCGATCTCTGCTTGGGTGACTCCCTCAAAATGACTAAAGTCAAAGCGCAGTCGCTCCGGAGCAACGTGTGATCCGGCCTGCTTGATGTGGTCTCCAAGTACCTCTCTGAGAGCCCAGTGCAGGATGTGAGTCGCTGTGTGATTTCGTCGAATATCGTCGCGCCTATCGCCATCGATTGCAGCGGTTACCTCGACGCCATCAACTATCTCGCCGGCCTCAATGCGTACACGGTGAATCGAGAGCGTCCCCGGGATCGCATAGGTGGTGTCGAGCACCGTCATACGTAGCCCATCGGGACTCTCGATTGAGCCAGTGTCGCCAACCTGACCTCCGGACTCAGCATAGAAAGGGGTTCGATCTAGGAATACATCTACCTCTTCGCCCGAGCCTGCGCGGGCGAGTCGCTCGCCACCAGAGAGGATCGCCAAGACATGGGACCCCTCGGTCACATACTCAACTCGCCCTGTGAACTCCGTAGGTCCGTGGTCATCAAGAATCTCTCTATACAGCTCAACAGGCGCTCCACCTGATCCGCCTGCGGCTTTGAGCGCATCTCGAGCTCGAGTGCGCTGCTCCCCCATAAGGGACTCGAACCCGCCGACATCTATGCCGCGTCCGCGCTCACCGGCTATCTCGCGACTCAAGTCGATCGGGAATCCAAGAGTGTCGTGGAGAAAGAAGGCTTTTTCTCCAGATACATCGCCCTCTTCGAGGACATCGTCTAGAAGCTCAACACCTCGAGCAAGCGTTCGCAAGAAGCGCTCTTCTTCTCGCCCAACAATGCCAAGAACAAGATCTCGGTTCTTCACCAAATCTGGATATGCGGATCCCATCGCAGCGATAGTTGCCTCCACCATTGATGGAGTCACCAAATTGCGTGCACCGAGTCGGTACGCGTGGCGCACGGCCCTGCGAATAATTCGGCGGAGCACATAACCGCGTTCAACATTCGAAGGAACAACGCCGTCGGAGACCAAGAACGTCATTGCACGCCCATGCTCAGCGAGGATACGCAGAGAGACATCGGGCTCGCCCCCGGATCCGTATGCAACACCAGTGGTGCGCTCGGCCTGCGCGATAATTTCTCGGAAGAAATCGATATCCCAGACCGTAGGAACACCCTGCAGAACTGCAAGGTTGCGCTCTAAGCCCGCACCAGTATCGACGCTTGGCTTTGGCAGCGGAACCAGAGACCCGTCAGGGCGAGCATCGAACTGCATGAATACAAGGTTCCATACCTCAACAAAACGATCCTCGCTTCCGAACTTTGGCCCACCATCTGCGCCGAACTCTGGCCCTAGGTCCCAGAAGATCTCGGTACACGGACCACATGGGCCGGTATCTGCCATACGCCAGAAGTTGTCCTCACCCATGCGCTGAATACGCTCAGCAGGTACACCGATGACGTCGCGCCAAATTGCGGCAGCCTCATCATCAGTTTCATGCACGGTGACCCAGAGTCGATTTGGATCAAGGTCTAGACCCTGTGTGTATAACTCCCAAGCAAACGGAATCGCCTCTGCTTTGAAGTAATCGCCGAATGAGAAGTTGCCTAGCATCTCGAAGAATGAGAAATGACGATTCGTGCGGCCAATATCATCGAGGTCGTTGTGCTTACCCCCCGCTCTCACACATTTCTGTACCGAGGTAGCGCGCGGGTAGGGCGCTGGCTCCTCGCCGACGAAGTACGGCTTGAATGGCACCATCCCAGCAACTGTGAATAGAAGGCTCGCGTCGTGGGGGATCAGACTCGCCGATGGCACAACTGTGTGCCCGCGCTCGGCAAAGAAATCTAGGAAGGTGCTTCGGAGTTCGTCAGAGTTACGTGGCGGCACGAGGGTGAGGCTAGCGAACGTTACGGCGCGCTCTTATGCTTGCGCGCTTAGAAATATGTCTGCCCCCTTGGGCCCCAGACTCGCTCTCCAACTCGAGGGGGGCCGCAGCCTCCTCCACAAGCCTCAAGTTGGCTCGTAGCGGCGGAGTGAGAAGAAGGTCCTCATCGGCCCCCGGCTCTAAAATGGATGACCTCACTCCCCTGGCCTCAATATCTGCTCGCATCTCGGCCTCACGGGAGCGCATCACATCGCGACCCTCCGTGAATGCATCCCCGAGCGCATCGCCGATTCTTCGCGTGGTTGCACCAGCCGAGGCGGCAGTACGGGTCACTACCTCGGACGGGGCGAACCTGCGTGCCGCAGCCTTGGCCTTGCGAACCGCCCAAATTGAGGTTCCAAATCCGGCGGCGTATCCAGTTGCTGCCCAGAACGCTCTCTTAGGGACCATCTCTATATCTCCGTCTTTATTACAGGGCTCATCATTACAGGGCTCTTTATTATGGGGCTCTTTATTACGGAAGTTGCTGTCTCAACGTTTGCGAATAGCGAAAGCATGTTAGTTACGCACCACGACGCTCTGATTTACGCAGCCGGGCTACCGCACGCTTGGTTCCGGCACTAAACGCAATGACCTTTACAACTGGGTTGGAGACGGTACGCCTCAAGAGCCGAGAAGCCGAGTCGAGGTTCTCCCCAACTGACTCGGCGGTCGTAAGCAGCGCATCAACACGATCTACCTCAAAGGTGGCGTCTCTAACGGCGAGGCGCATCTCGGAGATCATGCCGACCGTCTCAATTCTTAGATCGTTAACAGTCCGACGCAGACTTCTGAGAGTTGAGATCACCTGTAAAAGAGCCAAGAGCAGTGCTCCTACCAAAACGGCGAGCAAGACTGTCGCTACCGCCACGAGCCATTCAGATGCACTCAACTCTTAACCTCCCTCTGCTCTAGTCCCGTTTGCGAACTCCCGGGAGCCCTATCTGCACCCTCAACCGTAGCGAGACGAGCAATGTCGCGCCCGCGCCCCGTGGGGCGCCAGTAGATCCGAGTAGCAACCTCCTCGGGCCGATACTCCTGCTCTGCCCACGCTCCCGGTCGATCGTGAGGGTACACGTAGCCGACGCCATGCCCTAAAGCGCTTGCTCCCTTGTAATGACCATCCTTCAGGTGAGCCGGAACCATCCCAGTTGGGAGGGTCCGTACATCTGATGTGGCAGCCCCAATACCTAGCGTCACAGAGTTTGATTTGGGGCAATTGGCTAGGTAAACGACGCAGTGAGCGAGGTTGAGCTGGGCCTCTGGTAGGCCGACAAACTCAACTGCCTGAGCCGCAGCCATTGCGAGCGGGAGCGCTAGAGGATCCGCCATCCCTACATCCTCAGAGGCGAGTATCACAAGGCGGCGCGCTACGTAGCGCGCATCCTCGCCGGCCTCGAGCATTCGCGCCAGCCAATAGAGACCTGCATCAGCGTCAGATCCTCGAATTGATTTTATGAATGCGGAGATGATGTCGTAGTGCTCATCGGCCCCATATTGAATCGCCCGCGCCGCTAACGCCGCCTCTGCGCACTCGAGCGAAATCTCTTTAGTGGCGGACTCACAAGTAAGAGCGGCTGCAACCTCGAGAGACGTGAGCAAGTGACGCGCATCCCCCTCGGCTCGGTCGACAAGGTGCTCCATTGCATCCTCTGAGATGCTCAACTCGTCATTTCCGAGCCCGCGTTCTGTATCGGTCAAGGCGCGAGCAACCAGTTCGCGCAGCGCTTCTGGTGGTACCGGCTCAAGCCGAAAGAGTGTGGAGCGACTCAACAGCGGCGCTGTCAACGAAAAGTACGGGTTCTCGGTCGTGGCCCCAACTAATACAACAAGGCCCTCCTCTACATGGGGAAGGAGTGCGTCTTGCTGAGTGCGATTAAATCTATGAACCTCATCAAGAAAAAGAATTGTTCCTTGGCCACGCTGCCCAAGGCGATCGCGTGCACGATCTACTACGTCCCTTACATCTTTGACACCAGCCGTAACCGCGCTTAACGCTTCGAATGCTTGGGCAGTTGCATGAGCGGTGAGTCGCGCCACGCTGGTCTTGCCTGTACCAGGAGGACCCCAGAGAATGACTGAGGAGAGTCGATCTGCCTCGATCAACGCACGGAGTGGCCTACCCGGGCCGAGCAGATGCTGCTGGCCGACGACTTCGTCAAGGCTGCGAGGGCGAAGACGCGCAGCGAGTGGGGCTCTTCGACGTAAACGCTCCTCGGCTGCTGCAGTAAAAAGATCATCACCCACGGCCTGACCCTACCGACCTAAGGGCCATTCGCGCCTAGGGAGCAGAGTTCTAGCCCTCTTCGGGGGTCTCTACTTCTTGGGTTTGGCAGCCATGGCTAGGCCAAGTTCACGCAGGTGAATTGGGTCAAGGGGGCCAGGGGCACCTGTAAGGGGATCAGAGCCAGACTGCGTCTTCGGGAATGCGATGACCTCTCGAATGTTCTCCTCGCCTGCGAGCAGGGCCACGAGACGATCAATCCCAAATGCAAAACCGGCATGGGGAGGAGCGCCGAACTTGAAGGCATCGAGCAAAAACCCAAAACGCTCCTGAGCCTCTTGTGCATCAATGCCGAGCAGCGCAAAAATTCGCGACTGAACATCGGCGCGATGAATTCGTACACTCCCCGATCCGAGCTCCCATCCGTTGAGCACAAGGTCATAGGCCTGGGAACGCACAGCGAGTAGATCCTCGCCGGTTCCATCTAAGAGCGCCAAATCATCTGGGTGCGGCATCGTAAACGGATGGTGGGCGGGGGTTGGTCGACCGGATGCGTCAACTTTCTCGAATAGCGGGAAGTCGGTGACCCAGACAAAGCGCATTAGAGCGGGACCACCATCGGTCTCGGAGAAGTCGACAGGGGGCTTACCTAGGTCAAGCCTCAGGGCGCCGAGCACTTCGTTTGCCATGCGGCGCTCTCCAGCAACAATCAGAACAAGATCGCCAGTGACCGCACCGAGAGTTGCAACTACGCCTGCCTGCTCATCTGCGGAGAGGAACTTAGCGACTGGCGCCTCAAGCACTCCGTCATCACGCACGCGCATCCATACCAAACCTTGGGCACCGAGCGACTTTGCGCGATCCACTAATCCGTCAACGGTTGATCGCGACGCCTCGCCCATTCCTGTAACGCAGATTCCCTTGACTGCATCTGCCTGGAAAGCGCGGAACTCTGTCGAGGCGAAGACGCCCCCAAGGTCAATTAGTTCCATACCGAATCGAAGGTCGGGCTTATCCGTTCCGAATCGCTCCATTGAGTCTTGCCAAGTAATCGATGGGACCTCTCCGATGCTGCGACCGGTTGCACCAACTACCGCTGCATCGACTGCGCGCGCTACGACATCCATTACATCCTGCGCATCAGCGAATGACATCTCTACATCTAGCTGCATGAACTCAAACTGCCGATCGGCGCGCAGGTCTTCGTCTCGCAAGCATCTAGCAACCTGGTAGTAGCGGTCGAGTCCACCAACCATCAATAGTTGTTTGAATAACTGCGGGCTCTGCGGGAGAGCGTAAAACTCCCCCGGGTGCAGCCTCGAAGGCACGACAAAGTCGCGCGCTCCCTCTGGTGTCGAGGCGATGAGCATCGGGGTCTCAACCTCTACAAAGTTCTCAGCATCCATAACAGCGCGTACTGATCGGTTTACCCCGGCACGCAGGCGAAGATTGCGCTGCATTGCTCCTCGCCTTAGATCGAGGTAACGGTGTCGGAGTCGAAGCGACTCGTCAACTCCATCAGCTCGATCGTTTAAGGGGAAGGGCGGCGGCTCGGATTCGTTGAGAATCACAACGGACTCCGCTGCTATCTCTACCTCGCCGGTCGGGAGGTCGATGTTGAGGGTACCGCCCGGGCGAGGGCGCACTACACCGGTGACTTGAAGTACAAACTCAGACCTGATTCTTGACGAGCCTGCGCCTGCGGGTGTCGCTGGATCTATAACAATCTGAAGGATTCCAGATGCATCGCGTAGATCGAGGAATACAACTCCTCCATGGTCACGGCGTGCCGCAACCCATCCACAGACTGTGATTATTGATCCCGCATCGCCCCCACGTAGAGAGCCTGCATAGTGGGTCCGCATCATTCGTAGTTCTCCTCAAAAGATTCCTGAAGCCACGACACCAATTGGTCGCGTCTTACCTCTATTTGCTCACCGGTCTCTAGATCTTTTACAGCAACCGCTTCGCGCTCTAACTCTGCTTTGCCGATCATTACTCCGTACCTCGCACCACAGCGGTCAGCAGCCTTCCACTGGGCCTTCAGGCTGCGCCCGCCATACGCGCGCTCCGTGGAGATTCCAGCTTCTCGGAGGCTTGCTGTGATTGTGAGTAGTAGGAGGTCGTCAGCACCAGATAGCCCATCGATGACAAAAACACTCTGGGAGTTGCCCTCTGCATTTGAGACAACATCCTCTGCATCTAAAGCAAGGAGGAGTCGCTCTACACCGATGCCGAAGCCGATGCCGGGAGTTGGAGGCCCGCCCATGGCCTCGGCGAGGCCGTCGTACCTGCCGCCACCTCCAACAGCATTCTGTGCTGCATCGAGCGCAGTGCTCTGAAACTCAAATGTGGTGCGCGTGTAGTAATCGAATCCTCGAACGAGTCGACCATCTACCTCAAACTCAATTCCGAGAGCGTTTAGTCCGGCCTTTACCGCCTCAAAGTGAGCGCTCGCATCTGGCGACAAGTGATCCGAGATGAGCGGAGCACTCTCAATTACTGACTGCCACTCAGGGTTTCGCGAATCAAGGACACGCAATGGGTTCGCCTCGACGCGCTCCACAAACTCCGGCCCTAGTTCATCGGAGCTACTCATTAGATGTGACTTCAAAGCCTCTACATAGGCTCCCCTGCCTTCGGGGTCCCCCATTGAGTTGATAATGAGGCGCAGATCTTGGAGGCCTAGATCGCTATAGAACCCTGCTGCTAAAGCAATCACCTCAATATCGATTGCTGGATCATCCAACCCGAGTACCTCGACACCGAGTTGCCAATGCTGGCGGTAGCGCCCCTTCTGAGGGCGCTCATAGCGAAAATTAGGGGCGAAATACCAAACCTTCCACGGAGGGAGCGGGCGGTGCTGCACATATGCACGCACAACCGAGGCGGTCCCCTCTGGGCGCAGAGCAAGGTGGCGGTCGCCCTTGTCCCGAAATTCATACATCTCTTTGCTCACAACATCGGTGTGCTCGCCTACCCGACGAAATACCTCAATGTGCTCAAAGAGTGGCGTCTGAATCAGCCCGAAGCCAAAGATCCCGGCTCGCCTCGCAAAGCGCGTAACAACATCCGCCCATCTCCCTGACTCCGGGGGAAGGACATCATGAACCCCAATAGGGGCGCGAAATGCTGGATCCGATGACACGCAGGTGATGCTACCGGCGAGCGCTTGCTCAGATGGGCCTGTAACGCCACGAAACTCGAAAGCCTCTATGAGAGCGTCTATGAGGTTGATGTACCCGGCAGGACTCGCTGCGCCTCATATACCGATCTAACCCTTTTGACAGCAGCAACAATGGAGTCGAGATGCCCCGGGTCAGCTAGCTCAAAATCGAACCTAAGACGGGCAACCCGATCAGGTGATGTCTGGCTGCTGCTCGCTACGATCCCGACGTGATGCTCTGAGAGGGTATGGGCGATATCCCTAAGGAGGCCCGAGCGGTCGAGCGCCTCGATTTCTAGCGAGACAACGTAGGTACCGACGGCGTCGTGATCCCACTCGACTTCGATGACGCGCTCCGTAACTGTTGCGAGCCCACTCGCATTGGCGCAGTCGGTGCGATGCACGGAGACGCCACGCCCCCGTGTCAAGAACCCCATAATCTCATCCCCCGGAACGGGGGTGCAGCAACGCGAGAGCCTCACCATCACATCATCGAGCCCCTCGGCGTGAACACCGACTGTGCGCCTGCGCTGTGAACTGCGCTGAGGTCTGCGCGCAGTCACCGGGAGTTGCTCCTCGCCCTCGCTCAGATGCTTCTGAATATGGTGCGCTACTGCTTGAGCAGAGAGATGCCCCTCGCCTATCGATATATAAAGGGCATCGACTCCATCGACCCCCATTGCCTCCGCAACCTCGAGCAAGGCATCGGAGTTAGCTAAGCGTTGAACGGGTAGCCCCTCCTTCCTCAACTCGTCAACGAGGGAGTCTCTACCATTATCGATTGCATCGGAGCGACGCTCGCGAGAGAACCACTGCTTAATCTTTGATACTGCTCTCGGCGAATGAGCAAACTCAAGCCAATCTCGACTCGGGCCCGCGCTCTCAACTTTGCTCGTAAAAATCTCGATAGCGTCGCCCGAAGCGAGGACAGAGTCGACTGCAACAAGTCGGCCATTAACCCTTGCCCCGATGCAATGATGCCCAACCTCAGTATGAATTGCATACGCAAAATCGATGCAGGTAGAACCTGTTGGAAGCGTGATGACTCTTCCCTTAGGCGTGAATACGAAGACCTCATCTTGGTCAAGGTCAACCTTTAGCGTCTGCATAAACTCAGCTGGGTCTTCAGACTCCTCCTGTGTATCAACAATGCGCTGAAGCCACACAAGATCATCAGTCGAGCCACTACCTGGGTGGTCCTTATAGGACCAGTGCGCAGCGATCCCGTACTCTGCGCGTCGATGCATTTCACGCGTTCGAATCTGTACCTCAACGGGCTTTCCCTTGGGGCCAACCACGGTGGTGTGAAGAGATTGGTAGAGGTTGAATTTCGGCATCGCTATGTAATCTTTGAAGCGCCCGGTAACAGGGCGCCAAACGGCGTGGATGGTACCGAGAGCGCCGTAGCAATCCTTAACTGACTCAACGACTACACGCACTCCCACAAGGTCAAATACCTCATCGAAGTCTTTGCCTTTAACCACCATTTTCTCGTAGATCGACCAGTAGTGCTTGGGTCTTCCCTGAACCTGGGCCTCGATATTTAACTCCGCTAATCGGCTTCGCAACTCAGCGAGAACGAAGTCAAGGTAGGAGTCGCGTTCGGGTGCCTGTGTGGCAACAAGCTGCTCGATCTCTGAGTACCGCTTTGGGTGCAGAACTGCGAAGGAGAGATCCTCGAGCTGCCATTTTACATCTCCGATTCCCATACGGTGCGCGAGCGGCGCGTAAATATCGAGCGTCTCACGAGCTATTCGCAATTGCTTTGCCTCGGGCAGAGAGGCGATTGTGCGCATGTTATGGAGACGATCAGCAAGCTTGATCAGCAGCACGCGTACATCTTTTGACATTGCGACGAGCATTTTGCGAAGCGTCGCTGCCTGTTGCGCCACACGCGAATCAAATTTGATTCGGTCTAGTTTCGTGACGCCGTCAACCATAGCGGCAACCTCAGCGCCGAATCGCCGCTCGATCTCCTCGCGTGTTACGTGCGTGTCTTCAACAGCGTCATGCAGGAGCGCCGCCGAGATCGTCGCAGCATCAAGACCAAGTTCCGCGACAATCGTGGCGACACCAATTGGATGTGAGATGTAGGGCTCACCCGAGCGCCGCACCTGTGTCTCATGCGCCTTACGAGCAGTCTCGAACGCAAGTTCAATTAACTCAGTAGAGGCTTTAGGGTGTCGACTCCGATAAGCATGAAGAAGCGGAGCGATCTCTGAGTCGACGAGGTGCCTGCGCCAAGGCAGGCGAGAGCGATCCATCACCTCGATCTCGCTTCTGGAGGGCTCTCTAGGACTCACGCCCCTACATCATCGCACGCATGCGATGCCGTAACTGCCTCGCCTCTAACGCTCTCATCAATTTATTGAGGGTAGAGAGGGCGACGGTTATCTATATCAGGCGTTTAGCGACGCTTCTGGCCCTTGGCACGACGAGGTTTAGGGGCCACGATCGCAGCAGGTACGGAGTCGAGGCTCACATCCCCAGATGAGGAGGCTGCAACGCGCACGCTTCGTCGCTCCGCACGCCCTGCAATCATTCGGTTGCGAGGCTCGCGCTCTTTCCACCACGCCAGAATCGGAGTCGCCACGAAGATTGAGGAGTACGCCCCACTCATTAGCCCAACGAATAGTGCAAGGCCAAAGTCGCGCAGGCTTAGCGCACCCATAATCCCTACGCCGACCACAAGGAGAGAGGCAACGGGTAGCAGGGCTACAAATGAAGTGTTGATAGAGCGCATCAACACTTGGTTGAGAGAGCGGTTTGCCATATCGGTATATGACTCTCCGATCGTTGATCCGAGTGAACTCTCATTCTCTTTAATCTTGTCGAACACAACAACGGTGTCGTATAGAGAGAAACCCAGAATGGTGAGGAAGGCGACCACCGTCGCAGGCGTTACCTCGAAGCCAGTAATCGCATAGATACCGACAGTGATAAGAATGTCATGGACCACGGCCAAGATCGCTGCAACCGACATCTTGAACTCGAATCGAATTGCTAAGTAAAGCGCAATGACAACGAAGAAGATAAGCAACGCTCTCCATGCCTTGGAACTCACTTGGTCTCCCCAAGTAGCGCTCACATCCGAGATGCTGACTGTGGCGGGAGAAACCTCTGCATATCCGGCGATTGCTTCTCGGACCTTCGTCTGTTCTGCGGTTGTCAGATCCTTAGTCTGGACTCTCAAGGTTGTGCCGCCAACGATCACAATCTTCGCATCGGGTATACCAACCCCAACGAGCACAGCGCGCACACCAGGTGCACTTGGGTTCGCCCCCTGGGCTGTGACTTGGAATGCTGTCCCTCCGGTGAAGTCAATGCCAAAATTAAGGCCGCCTCTGATCCCAAAAGCTGCGAGACCGATAGCAAGGAACAGCCCAGAGACTAAGGCCCACCGCCAGAGTCGGTGCAAGAAATCAAACTCAGTATTCTCATGGTACAGATCTGCGAGGGTGTGGCGTCTTCCGTCCGAGTGCGGCATCAGGCCACCAACTCTCTTGAATCAAGCCCGGCACCAATGCCGAGACCCTTCATCGTCACCAACTTCTTTCGTCTCGCCATTAGAGAGACCAGTGGATGCATCACGAAGTAGGAGAGGATGAGATCGAGGACAGTCGAGAGCCCAAGGAAGAATGCGAATCCACGTACCGATCCAATTGCTAGGAGATAAAGAACAACCGCGCCGATTAGAGAGACGAGGTCTGCGGCAACAATGGTCCTGAAGGATTTAGTGAAGCCGCGATCCACAGATGATCTAACTGTCTTCCCAGAGCGGACTTCATCTTTAAGGCGCTCGAAATATACGACATAAGAGTCGACGGTGACTCCCACCGAGACAATCAAACCGGTTACTCCGGCGAGAGTCAAAGTGAGCCCAATTGTGAATCCGAGCCACGAGACAAGCGTCCAGACGGCCATACCGGTCATACCGAGTCCGAGCCAGACCACTAATCCAAGAATCCTGTAGAAGATCAACATATAGAGACCGACTAGGAGTAGGCCGATCATTCCTGCAACTAAACCTGCATGGAGCTGGTCTTTACCTAGTGTCGGCGAGACGCTATCCACTGTCTCCTGTTTTAGCTGTACAGGCAGCGCACCGAAGCGCAGCACGAGAGCAAGTTCCTTGGCCTCCGTCTGCGTAAACGAGCCGGAGATACGAACCGGGTTTCCGGCGGTAATTCCTTCATTGATCACGGGAGCAGACTGCACGACTCCGTCTAGAGCAATCGCTACCTGCTTACCGATATTTGGGTTGGCGACTTTCGCTACGAAGTCAATCCCTCCCTGGGAAGTGAACTTCACAGTTACTCCCCATGAACCATTCTCGAACGCAGCGGTAGCAGTGGAGACCGCCTCGCCGGTGAGGAGTGTTGGCCCTAGTTCATAACGCACAGGGTTCCCCTTGCCCTGCTTACGGCCAGGCAGGACGACAATTGCCCCAGCCTTATCCTCTTCCGGCGTTGTCGAGGGGATCTCATTCAACGCAGCGGTCGTCGTGGTCACCGCGCCGCTAGCACCTGTTGCGCCACTTGCGCCAGCAGGTGTTGTCGTGGTCGGCGGCGTGTAACCAAGTGGGGGGACATTCTGGAGGACGGTTCGGAAACGCAACTCAGCGGTCTTCCCCACCAATCGCTGCGCTTTCTCGCGGTCGCGCACTCCCGGGAGGTCAACGATGATGAGGCTGCCCTGCCTGCTGATCTCCGGCTCTGCAACTCCGAGAGAGTCCACGCGGCTTCTAATGATGTCTACTGCCTTATCGATCGCATCTGGCTTTGGATTGCCGATCGGGGCGAGCACTACCGAGATACCACCCTGAAGGTCTAACCCAAGTACGGGTCGGTGATCTGTTGCAAAGAGAGTGGCCGAGAATGAACCAACCACAATCACGATCGATACGACTAAAAACCATACGGCCTTGCGTACGGTCATCATTTCTCGAGTTCATCCTTCGATGGGGCATCGATCACACGCGCCTCATCAAGCTCCCCTACACCAGGAAGCACGACATGCATCGGGGAATGACGAGCGTTGATCGCACCGCGAGCAATGGTAATGACCACGCCAGGGGCAATCTCTAGCCCTACCAAATCGGTATCAATAGAAGCAACTACACCGTGGATGCCACCTGCGGTGACAACATCGTCTCCGACCTCAATCGCCGCAACAATTGCGCGTCGTGCCGCCACCTGGCGCCGTTGAGGGCGCACAAG
>JBAXPT010000009.1:0-22627 GCA_037132095.1 Actinomycetes bacterium | reverse complement strand
TGATCTAGGAGCCGATATGCCAGAAGCAGTAATTGTCGCCACCGCACGTACCCCGATCGGGCGTGCTTTTAAGGGTTCGTTCAAAGACGAGCGTGCCGACAACATGGCGGCGTTTATTGTCGACACTGTTCTAAACAAGGTGCCTCAGCTCGACCGTCAGTCCATCGACGATCTCATTCTTGGCTGTGGGCTCCCCGGTGGAGAGCAGGGCTTCAACATGGGGCGCGTTGTAGCGATCCTCGCCGGAATGCCAGCCGTTCCTGGGTGCACCATTACTCGTTACTGCTCATCCTCACTTCAGAGCATCCGCATGGCAGCCCACGCAGTACGCGCAGGAGAGGGAGATGCCTTTATCGCTGCTGGCGTTGAGGGTGTTAGTCGTTTTGCAGTAGGTGGATCTTCGGATCACACTCCTGGAACTCAGAACCCGATTTTCCAAGACTCAGCACTCCGCACTCTTGCTCGTATGAACGGCGATCAAGGAACATGGACCCCACCGCAGGGCCTTGCAGATGTCTACATTGCAATGGGTGAGACCGCTGAGAACGTCGCCGAGATTGAGAACGTCACTCGCGACGAGATGGATGACTATGCGTTCCGCTCACAACAGCGCACCGGAGCAGCGATTGATCGAGGGTTCTACGAGCGCGAAATTACTCCCTACACCCTCGCCGATGGAACGGTTGTCTCTACAGACGACTGCCCCCGGCCATCAACAGAGCGAGAGAAGTTAGGTTCCCTCTCGCCTGTATTCCGACCAACCGGCCGGGTCACCGCCGGTAACGCATGCCCACTGAATGACGGGGCTGCTGCAGTAATTGTTATGAGCGACACGAAGGCTAAGGCCCTTGGTATCAAGCCGCTTGCGCGCATCGTTTCATCTGGTGTTAGTGGTCTTGACCCTGAGATCATGGGGCTCGGCCCGATCGCTGCTAGTCAGCAGGCCCTCGCTAGAGCAGGAATGACTATTAATGACATCGACCTTGTCGAGATCAACGAGGCATTCGCAGCACAGGTAATCGCCTCTGCTCGTGGCCTTGGGATCGACGAGAACCGTCTAAACGTAAATGGTGGTGCAATTGCACTCGGTCACCCATTTGGTATGACCGGGGCTCGCATCATGGGCACTCTCATCAACGGCCTCGAGGACTCCGACAAGACAATCGGCCTCGAGACGATGTGTGTCGGCGGCGGCCAGGGTATGGCGATGATTATTGAGCGCCTCTAACTCTCCATATCGAAGGGAGTGGAATCACTATCTCGGTTGCGTTCTCTAGTAACAATGCGACGTGTTTCTTTGTCGATCGGATTAGAACTCCACTCGACGCTTCCTCTGAACCAAGATGGTCAACAGTCATGAGCGTGTCGCGCCCGAGGCGTATGCGTTCATCGTTTCCATAACGGTAAATTCCGTCCGGCCCTAATACCGCCTCGGCCCCGATGTGCACCTTGTGCTCAGAGTACGCGACTGCAAGTAATTCGCGCGCCGCCGGGCCGCAGAACTCGGCAGTGAGATCCATGAATACCCGTGTGAAGGTATATCCATGGTTTGGGAGGTCGTGATCCGCATGCATTGTCCAGTGAGCGAGCTCATGGAGGATGACGTTTACTGTCCGATACCGGCGGGGGAGAGTGATCGTCGGGTGCCCTGGATCTTCGCGGTAAAAGGCCTGACGTGCCCCGCGCCCATCTCGGAGGTGCGGGATCCTCTCAAGGCCGAGTTTGGGGAACCTGTTTAGCCACCAGAGCGTCCCTACGACGCTTTCGCAGAAATCCTCGCACTGCTCGATTGTCCGGAGCTCTCGGCCCTTCAGGGGCGTCTCAGCGCGGTAGACGCGTACGCGTTGAGAGTCTCGCGGCTGAGGTTTGGCGGGGGGCTGTGATCTGGGGGAGACAACCCCAATATCGGTGCGCGGGGAGGGCTCGGCATTCGGGTCAAGAAGGCCTAAGCGGGGCTTCCCTAACCGCCAAGCGCGAAGCGCTGCTAGACCGCGCGGCGGTTCTTCGCTACTGGCTTTGAGGTCTGCAGATTGGTGACTGTCTTTCTCGGTCATCAAAGCTCCTGTTCTTCCCGAATCTATTTAGATAGCTATTTAAAGGTTGAGCGCGTGTACTCAACAATGGCCTTAATGTCAGCCTCAGAGAGAAGGTCGGAGAATCTTGGCATTCCTCCTCCGCCGTTCGAGACAAATGCGATCTGTCCATCTTCTTCAGGGAAAGTCTGGGCAACACCTGCGAGTGATGGGCCAATAATGCCCTCACCCTGGGACCCGTGGCAGCGTGCACAGTTAGCTGCGTATAGGACAGAGCCACTTGCAGAGGGAGTCTCGCCTCCGCCGCTACTGCAGGCGCTTAGGGCGACCCCAAGACTCACGGCCAAGATTGCTAGCGAGGTTAGGGGTCTCAGATATGGGGCTTTGGGGAGAGTCACAGGGTGCATCGTGGCCGCTGCAGAGGCGAACTGCAAGGACCCCCCACTACGATGCTTCGCCATGCCCGATGCGAGATACCCACACAAGCCCTCAAGACGTGCCAGCGATGTAATTGGCTCCCTCTGGGAACGCATCTGCCGCCTCGGAACCATCGGTACGGCAAGTCGACGAGCGGCACGCTTTGGTCATTTCGGCGAAGCTAGTGCGATCCTCTTTCCACTCATTGCCCTCTACGGCGAGAAATATATGCATCTCGGTAATCGTGTCATCATTGGGCCGCATTGCTCGATCTCATGTGGCGTGGCGCCAGATCAAGTGCTTGCCCATGATGTGATTCTGCGCATCGAAGATGGGGTCTTGATTGGGCGCGGAAGTGGGATCGTGGCGCATGAATCAATCACGATTGGTGAGAATGTTTTCACAGGACACAACGTCTACATCACTGATGCGAATCATGGCTATGAGAGTCTCGATGCTGCTATTGGGCATCAATTTGCCGCACCGCGCCCGGTATCTATCGGAGCAGGCTCATGGCTCGGCCACGGGACAATTGTTCTTCCAGGTGCGCACATTGGAGAGCACGTTGTTATCGGTGCCGGGTCTGTCGTTACCGGTGTAATTCCAGATAGGTGCGTTGCCGTAGGAAACCCTGCTCGAGTAATTAGGCAATGGGAGCCGGACTCAGGCTGGGTTGCCGTGAGCCCGGACTCCTAAAGCGCTACTACTGTTTTTATGCGATGAAATTCTCCAGCACTACTTCTTAGGTGCTGGAGAGGGGTAAGACGGCGGCGTCATATCTGCGGGGATCGTTTTGTAAATAGTTACTGACTTGCTTGGGTCAAAGAGTCCCGGGTCAGTCGTTGGCCATGTTCCTGGAAGGTAACGCTTTCCACCTGCAACGTATTCGTAGAGTCCAGTCCCAGCGTTTCCAATCTCGTCCTCGCCCTTGGCGGTTGAGTTCCACCATACGAGGGTTACGTCGTCGGACCCTCCAAGATCCTCACCAGTGCCACTCCAAATACCATGGCGTCCTCGAGAGTTGGTCGGAGCGAGCGAGTTTCCACCTTGAATCCCGGCCCTAAACAATCCATCTCTAAATGTTGATGGTGTGAGATTTGGCCCTGCAAGGTTTACACCTGCGAAGAACATTCCTGGAGGCCCAGAGATCACAGCAACATTGTTGCTAGGTGGGGGGGTTCCGAACTGCCAAACCCAGAGGGAATACCAACCGGCAATCTCTTTCGTGGTTCGCGCTGGAATAAGTGAGATACCAAACGCGTGCTTCCACTGCTCTTGGTCGTAGATACGACCAAATACAGCAGTATCCGCATAGACAGTCGGGCCAAGAATCCACTCTGGGTGGTAGTCCTGAGCGGTTGCTTCCTTAGTTAAATACAGAGGAGTGAGCGGGTCGCCATAGAAAATTACGGATGTGACCTTGGCTGCTTTGAGCTTTGCAATCGTTGTGCGTGCATTCTCTTGCGCACGCGGAAGGTCTAAGTAGTACTGAATGTCTGAGGCGATCTTCACGTCGTTCTTCTTCATCTCAGATCTAAACGTTGCCCATGCTGAGCGTTGCTGCCCTGCTGGAGTGTCGTAGTGCACAGCGCCGAATACGCGTGTTTTTGAGCGTGTCGCAGCATCGCCAGCCCACTCCGCCTTCTTCCCGTTGAGGAGACTTCCGACCATCTGTGCAGTCAGGAGGCTCGCTTGCTCGGGCATTGGCCCTGTAGTCCAGAGGTATGGAGAGCGCTCTGAGGTGAACTTGATGCCGGCTGCAGTCGCGCAACCGAGGCAGACAATCTTTGCTGCGGTTAACTCATCTGCAAATGCATCGGTCTGGTTTGGTCCACCGAATACAGCAAATGGCTTCTTATCGATGATGGCTTTTGCATCTGCTTTAGCAGCTACTGGATCACTTGGAGCGCCAGTTCCAATGTAGAAGTCGAGCGCCACCTTGCGGCCGCTCATCTCTGCATACTGCTCGAACATCTCTACCCAGCCGTTATATGTCTGCTTCGTCAAACTGATATCAACGTCGGATCCTGCACCCTTTACTAGTGCTGCCTGCAGAGCGTCTTTGGCCGGGTCGCCGATGTAGGCGACTACCTTGATTGTCTCGCCTGTAACACCAGGTGACGTGGCCCCGCCATTGTCGCCGGTAAATGCCTCAACGCACATAGGCGCGTACTCTGTGGGCATCTTGACGTTGCCCGTTGAGGTATCACACTTCGCTCCGAAGTCGACTGTCTTGCCGAGCAGTTCGGCCTTATCGGGGGTCATGGGCCCTGCTTTTATCAAGTCTTCGTTAGAAGCTGCGCCCTGATCGGCTGGCGTCTTCGAGGTTGAGTCACTTGAATTATTATTCCCGACCACAAATACAGCGAGTGCGATTACTACGACAGCAGCAATAAAAGGTGCATAGCGACGAAGACCGCTCTTCTTAGGCTGGCTTGGAGTTGCTTCCATGGTTCCCCCCGGATTGGTTAGCAAACATTTCAATTCTCAAATGAGTATTCGTTGGAGCAATTTGGAGCGTATCTAATTCTCGCCTTCGGTGTATCAGAGTCTTAATTTGAGGGCGAGAATACTCAGAGGTTTACTCTCCCAAACTATGAAGTTGGTGTATTCCCCGACCCAGATCTAGCGATCGCTGCCTCAGAGGTCCCGAGATAACTCTCAACGACCACAGGATGGCTAACTACCTCGGCCGGTAGCCCCACGGTGACAATCTCCCCTAGGTGCATCGCTACGAGCCGGTCAGCAACCGAGGTTAAAAGAGGTAGGTCATGCTCAATCAGTAGGATCGTGGCCCCAAGAGTGTCCCTGATTTTCAATAACAGGGGACCTAGAGCCTCAGCCTCTCGCTGCGCAATGCCACTCGACGGCTCATCTAGGAGCAGCGCTGTGGGGTGGTGCGCGAGCAGGCAAGCCATGTCGACAATTCGGCGGCTTCCAGTAGAGAGTTCTCTGCAGAACTTGTCCCTGAATGCCCCTAGCCCCATGAGCTCAATTAATTCGTCAACCCTCAAGCGCACCTGAGACTCTGAGTCTGAGACTGCCGGTAGATGCAGCGCGGCTGCAATCGGATCACGCACTGCTACATGGCGTTCAAGCGCTACGGCGATTGTCTCGCTGACAGTGAGGCCAGGGAATAGTCGACCGTCTTGGAAAGATCTCCCGATACCTCGCTGCGCTCTTTGCTCGGCCTTCTCATTCGTTAGTTCGATAGGGCCATTCTCTCCGGTGAGGATTACGCGTCCACCCTCAACCCGAATGAATCCCGAGATAGCGTCAAAGAGCGTCGTCTTACCTGCGCCGTTCGGGCCGATGAAGCCGAGAATCTCCCCTGCGCCGGCAGTGAAGCTGACGTCGCGTAGAGCGTGAATGCCTCCAAAGCGTTTAGAGATGCTCTGCACCTCGATGCGCGTCGGTCTCTCAACCAAAGCAGCCGTCTCCGAATCGTGAGTTCGTGACGCAGCAAGTTCCGCTCCACGGCTTGCAGCACCCTCAAGATAGACCGAGCGAAGAATGTCAGGTCGCTCAAGTAACTCAGCGGTTGGGCCCTCGAAACGGATCTCGCCCTTCTCCATAAAATACGCGCGCTCGGCAATCGTCAGAGCAACGTTTACCGATTGCTCCACGACGATGATTGTCGTACCTGCCTCTCGAATTCGTTCAACGATCTGTAGCAGTTGCCCGACGACAACCGGCGCTAATCCAAGCGATAGCTCATCAATCATCAGGAGGCGCGGTCGCTCGATGAACGCCATCCCGAGGGTAAGCATCTGCTGTTGTCCTCCGGAGAGGTTTCCTGCCGGTTCCTCGAGGCGCTCTCTTAATATGGGAAAGAGCTCGAGGACCTCTTCGGTCGCCACCTTTACGCGATTTTTATCCTTGCGGTGGAGCCAGCCTGCGAGGTGGAGGTTCTCCTTAACAGTGAGTGTGGGGAATACGCCTTGGCCCCCAGGAACCTGTGTGATTCCGAGCCCGGCCACCTCATGTGGCGGCGCGTAGGTCATGTCACGGCCATCGAAGATGACTGCCCCAGCGCTCGCCTCAACGAGTCCAGAGATGGCTTTTAGGAGTGTTGATTTTCCGGATCCGTTGGTACCTAGGAGCGCAACGATCTCTCCTTCGTCGACCTCAAAATCGACTTTGAAGAGAACCTGCACGCCGTCGTATCCAACATCGAGGCCACGCACTAGGAGCATCTTTACAAGTCCTTGACGGCGTTGGTAGAGCACCTCTGACTGCGCCGCGGCAGAGGTCCATACCTGTGTTACATCTGCCGCCACCTGAGTGCTCGCTGATGCGATAAGCACTGATCCAATTAAGAAGACTGGCACGAGTAAAAGTAGTCCTGTGCGGATTCCGTAAGTGTCGGCAACGCCACCAATGATTGGTAGCACGATTAATCCTGGAAGAATCCAGAGAGCAGCTACTGCGTAACCAAAAGAGCGCACTTTTGGAGGAGTCGCAATTGAGAGCGCTGCAGCCAAACCAGGACCAATCAATGAAACAAGCGCTGCGGTAAGCATGCTGATACCCACTGCTACATAAACATTGGGCGCCAATGCAAAACCGACCCAGCACAGAGCGAGCCCAGCGTTGACGAGCCCTATGAATTTAAGAATCAATCCAGGGTCACGCTTCATTAATCGAGTTGCGATTGGGATGCCTGCAAAGAGCCCTATTAGTTGCACTGGCTCAACAATGGATGCGACAAACCCGCGTGCCCGCTCGTCTAGGCCAAATGTCTGCGCGTACTGGAGCGATGAGAGTGTCGCTAGCCCAATAATTGCAACTGCTAAGAAGGGGAGCGAGTAGAAGATTCGTCGCAGGGTCCCGACCTGCCAAACAATGCGCCACGACTCTGCAAAAGAAGGAGGAATGTCCTCCGTATCTATTGCTTCCTCCGCTGCGCCAGCTGCGCGACGCTCCCAAGTTCCGCGTAGTGGCTCGACTAGTCGCCGCCCAAGCA
Organism: Actinomycetes bacterium; assembly: GCA_037132095.1. Taxonomy (GTDB): domain Bacteria; phylum Actinomycetota; class Acidimicrobiia; order IMCC26256; family IMCC26256; genus IMCC26256. The sequence continues at coordinate 15,211 of JBAXPT010000009.1, read as the reverse complement.
GAACAAAAACAAGCGTGGGGAACATGAAGATAATGAATGGTGCTCTCCAACCAAGCCAATATGCGAGAAGCCCCGCAGCTAGAGGCCCAACAGTTAGGCCAACCACGCTTCCGGCACGGTGAAAGGAGAAGACACGAGGCCTAACGGGAATGTCGTAGTAATCAGAGAGAAGGGAGTTGTGAGTGGGGTCTACAACCGCCTTGCCTAGCCCAGAGCCGGCTCGCGCAATCGAGAGCATGATGACTCCAAATGCGAGGCCCGTCATCCCCGTAAAGAACATCCATACAACTGCACCTGCAACTGCGATTTTCGAGCGAGGCAGCCGATCAGCATAGAAGGCAATCGGTACCTGAATTAACAATGCAACAAGTGAAGCAAGGGCAACTACGGAGAGAACTGCTTGCAGGTTAAGACCGAACTCAGCACGAATCTCGGGCAATAGAATTCCGAACGCGACACGATCAAGTTCATCAACAGCCAACAATCCAGTAAGGATGACTAGCGGGTAGACCGGTGCTCCGCCGGTGAGGCTGAGGAGGAAGCCATGTACCTTGTTGCGTGGCGTGGTTGTCTCGGATGTGATGGGTGCTGCTGTCATGCCGAATCCCCAATGCCTTCCAGCGCGCTCGCATCAATCTTGATTGGGGCTAACTCTTCAACGCGCCGGTCTGCGAGGAGGCTAGGGACAATGATGTTGCGACGGCGAGCAATGGAGCGCAGAATTCCATCACGCATGTCTGCTAGCGCTGCGCCTAACCCTCCGGGTAGAAGTAAGAGAACGAGAAGTAGCCCGGCTCCCGTTGCCAAGAACTGCCACTCGGCTGGCAGAAGCCAGGCCGCACCGCGAACGTATATCGCTCCAAGAACCGCGCCAGATATCGAACCAAGCCCACCTATCACAACCATTGAGAACGCCTGAATACTCTCAGAGGGGGCAAAGTTGGTCACGTCAAGACCGTGCTGCTGATGAACTAGCAGCACACCAGCGACTGCGGCGAGAAAACCGGAGACTGCAAATCCAGAGAGGGTTGTGCGCATCGCTGAGACGCCGTACGAGCGAACAGCGCGATCGTTCTCCCGAATTGCTATCAGTACTCGACCGGTTCTACTCGCGCGCAATCCTCGCACTGCGATAAGGGCTAGCGCTAGGACCCCAACGCATAGGTAAAACAATCGAGTATCGCTTGAGATGTCGATCGCTCCCCAGAGGAATTGAGGCGTCTCAATGCGCCCTGAGGGCAGCCAGTCTCCAAGAAACTCTTGATTCAGCACGAAGGACCAGGTAACTAATGCAAACGCAAGCGTGCTCACTGCAAGTGTGAGTCCACCTCGGCGAATGGCCGGATAGCCGATGATCACAGCGATAATTGCGCCAGCGACTCCTCCTCCAAGTAGCGCCAGAAATAGGTCGAGTCCGTGTACAGCGGTGAGTGCCCCGCCGACTGCTGCACCGATACCTGCAAGAGCCATCTGCCCAAGACTCACTTGGCCTGCCCAGCCAGTAAGCACAACAAGTGAGAGCGCAACAATGGACCAGATCACGATCACCGTCGAGATATCTAGGCGACTCACACTCAGCCAAGCAGGGAGGCTCAGCACGAAGGCAATTAGGCCGAGGCCAAGGACCCATCTTCCGATACGAATCTCAGGAAGGTTTAGGAGTTCGCGCGGAATCGGGCGCACCTCGCGCGCCGCTTGCCAAGTAGAGGCCTCTGATCCTGAGCGCCCTTTAGAAGCGCGTCCGGTAAGCAGTAGACCAAGTAGGACGACTCCGAAGAGCATCAAGTCGTTATAGGCCGGGCGGTTTCCGGCTTGAAATGTCATTGCCTGATCAACAACACCGAGTGCAATCGCTGCCAGAGCAATAGTTGGAAAGCGTTCAAAGCGCCCTATTACTGCTGCGGCGAGTGCTTGCAGAAAGAAGGTGGGTCCTAGTACTGAGCCGATCGGTAGTCCAACCGCTCCGGCCCGCAGGAACATCGCTAGAAAGGCAAGGAGCGATGCGAGTGCCCAGACAATTGTGCTGAGGCGCTTGACTGGAATGCCGAGCATTGAAGCCCGATCAGCGCGCTCTGCTGCACCACGAATAGCTATCCCAGCGCTTGATTTCTGGAGAAATAATGCAAGGGATATAAATGCGACCGGAACGATGATCATTGTCAGAAGATCATTCGCGTTGAATATCACGCCGCCGAAATCGATATGGACTTTAAATGGAGGTTCAATTCTTGATGCCAATGCGCTCGTGTTGAACAAGCCCGGGATGAAGAGCGCGAGGCCTGTAAGTATCTGTGCCAGCCCGATTGTGGCAACAGTAAGAATGAGGCGCGGTGCTCGGAAGAATCTCCGAATAATCAAGACCTCCACTAGCCCGCCCAGAGTTAGGGAGGCAGCAATGCCAATAACAAGAGCGAGCCAATACGACCAGCCTGCGGAGATGACTAAAAGAACTACGAGAGTTGCGGGAACCTGGCCGAGATCTCCCTGCGCGAAGTTGACGACGCGACTTGCTCTATAGACAAGCGCAAATCCGAGGGCAATCAGAGCGATGCGGCCACCGACGAGCATCCCGCCAAGCACTACCCCAAGAGGCGCTGGGAATGGCCAGACGATTACCGCGAAGAAAACAACTACTAGAGCAATTAACCCTAGGGCGCGTTCGGATAGGGCCTTCTCAAACCATTCGCGCCGATTGGCTGTGCTCATCTCGATGACCCCCCTCTCCAGCACCGAGTAACGCTCCGGTGCAGACTAGGCGCATCTGGGTAGGGCGCGCTAAAGCCCTCGCCCCCTATTGTGGGTAGATCAACCACAGCGTTTAGGTCAGCGTTTAGGTCAGCGTTTAGGTCAGCGTTTAGGTCAGCGTTTAGGTCATGGGTGAGGCTCGCCTCAAACTTGCACCAGCCACGCGCGCGTTTGCTCGAAATATCCATCACTGAGTGAGAGAAGAGAATCGTATGCACGAGTTTCGAATTGATGACGACGCCATTGCCCACATCTACTTAGACGACGGCAAGGCCAATGTCTTGAACGATGCATCCTGTGCCGCTCTGCGTGACGGTATTGACGCAGCCGGCGAGGCCTCAGCGCGAGCTCTTGTAATCCATGGCAAGGCCAAGACCTTCTCGGCCGGGATCGACCTGACCATGGTGCGAGAACCAGACCCCGTCAAGCGCGCTGCCACACTCTCGAATGTCGCACACACAATGCTCGCGGTCTGGACTGCACCCATCCCGACCATTGCAGCGGTAACAGGGCACGCAATAGCGGGTGGTGCAATTCTGGCGATGGCCTGTGACCGGCGAATCGGAGTAAAGGGAGAATTTAAACTCGGCATCAACGAGACACGGCTCAAGATGGTCTTCCCAACTTGGGCAATAGTGATCGCCAAGGCAGGGCTCCGTCCATCGGCATGGAACCAAGTGATTCTCGAGGGCAACCTTTACAGCCCCGAGGATGCTGTGAGATTTGGAATCCTCGACGAAGCAGTTGAGATTGAGGATCACGCTAGGACTGTAAGTGCGCTCTCTGCCGAGCTTGCTCAGATCCCAACTGGTGCGTATGCCGGCAACAAGGACCTACTCAGAGGCGCCGAGGCAAGGCGAGCTAGTGCGTTGGTAGCGCAAGAGATGGGCGCAGGCTTTGCCTCAGACCAAATAGGCACGTAACGGGCTTAATCGAAGATAAATCGTTAGGGCTGCAATCCGCTAGCAACTATCTCGCGACCGCGTTCTCGCAACTCAAACTTAAGCACCTTGCCTGTTGCATTGAGCGGCAACTCGTCCAATAACACCACATAACGCGGTGCTTTAAAGTTCGCCATCTCCGCTCTGCACCATGACAGCAACTCGTCCGGGTCAGGGCTCGCGTTTGGTCGGCTAACCACAAATGCCATCCCGACTTCGCCGAGGCGTCCGTCCGGCACCCCAACTACTGCGACCTGAGCAATTTGATCATTTCGCAGCATGAGATTCTCAATCTCAGCGGGGTAAGCATTGAATCCACCGACAATGAACATGTCCTTTGTCCGATCGGTGATTCGAAGGTACCCGCGCTCATCCATGATCCCGATATCGCCTGTGTGGAGCCAGCCATCTCCATCGATGGTGGCTGCGGTCTCCTCGGGGTCGTCGAAGTAACCGACCATCAAGTTGTAGCCGCGCACGACTATCTCGCCAGGTTCGCCGCGAGGTACCTCTCTACCGGCTTCGTCAAAGACCAGCACTTCTACATCAGGAATAGCGCGCCCAGATGTAGTGGCGATTGTTTCAGGGTCATCATCGAAGCGGCACATGGTCGCTATTCCACACGTCTCCGTGAGCCCATAACCCGTGATGACAGTCTCAAAAGTAAGTTCGTCACGAAGCCGGGTAATTAGCTCAACTGGAATCGCCGCGGCTCCTGTAACCGTTAGACGCAGAGATGAGAGGTCGTAGGAGTTGCGCTCGGGATGGTTGAGTATTCCTTGCAGAAGAGTCGGCGGCCCAGGGAGAACCGTTACCTGGTCGCGACCAATACGCGCCATTACTTCATCTGAGTCAAAGACGGCCTGCGGAAGAATCGTCGCGCCTACCATTAGGGAAGAAAGCCACCCGGCTTTGTAACCAAAGGCATGGAAGAACGGATTGACTATTAGATAACGGTCGCCCGCTCTCAAGCCCACCACGCTGCTCCACGCGTAGAACGCGCGCAGCGTCGCAGAGTGTGTCTGCATAACGCCTTTTGGGTTGCCGGTTGTGCCAGAGGTGAAGAGGAGGTCAGATAGATCGTCGGGTCGCACAGCTGCGGCTCGCTCCTCGACTTGATCTATTCCTACGTTCTCTCCGATGGCTAGGAATTGGCTCCACCCGAGTGTTCCTTCTGGTGGATTCTCATCTCTAAGAACGACAGTGGTCTCAAGCAAGGGGAGAGTGTTCTCGTCATCGAGGGCATCTCTGAGCAGCGAGACGTAGTCATTGCCTAGGAAGCCAGCCATGGTGACGAGAGCGCGCGCCCCACTTCGGCGAAGAATGTACGAGGCCTCCCTGCCCTTGTAGCGAGTATTCAGCGGTACGAGCACTGCGCCAACAGATTGAAGCCCAAGAGCTACAGGAATCCACTCCCAGAGATTGGGTGCCCAGACTGCAACTCTGTCCCCGGGGTTAATCCCTAGGCTTATCAAGGAGGCTGAGACAGCTTGAGTTGAGGCAAGAATGTCTGAGTAGGAGAGCGACCTTGGGCCATCGCTGATGGCCTCGGTGTCGGCGAATTTTGCTGCCGCATAGCGGATAAGGCCGCCGGTGGTGCCCCACTCAATCTCGGGTCGAAAATCAGCCGCGTAAGTCATGAATCTGTCTCTCTGTAGCGAAAATTTTGCTCAAGTACTCTTCTAACGGGGCGCATCATAAACAGTTATGCGCCCACATTGTCTAGCCTGCTACGAGCGTTAGAGAATAATGCCTCGCCAATGTGGCGGAGAATGTCTATAGGGGGCCCAATGCTCGACATCGTAATTCGTGGTGGTTTGGTAGTGGATGGCACCGGTGCTCCGGGGCGAGTGCTCGATGTTGGGATTAGAGACGGAGTGATTGTCGCAATAGGCGCAGTCGATGAGGATGCACGCGAGAGTCTCGACGCCACCGGGCTTGTGCTCTGCCCGGGCTTTGTAGACATGCATACTCACTACGATGCCCAACTCTTCTGGGACCCGATGGCGACGCCCTCCAATGTGCATGGTGTGACGACAATTATCGGTGGTAATTGCGGGTTTACGCTTGCACCTATTCGTGCTGTTGATGGTGATTACACACGTCGAATGATGGCTCAGGTTGAGGGGATGCCGCTCGCTGCCCTTGAGTCCGGCGTGCCCTGGAACTGGGAGTCCTTCGGGGAGTATCTGGATCGCCTAGATGGAGGAGTTGCAGTGAATGCCGCCTTCATGGTTGGGCACTGTGCGCTTCGACGCTATGTGATGGGCGAGGAGGCGATCGGTCGAGCTGCAACACCTGAAGAGATTGCGGCGATGGTCGCAGAGTTGCATCGATCCCTTGAAGCAGGGGGATTTGGTTTCTCTACAACGCTCTCAAGAACTCATACTGATGGCGACAAGCAGCCGGTTGCATCTCGGTGGGCAAACAATGAGGAACTGCTAGCGCTGTGCGCAGCGACTGGCGAGCACGAGGGCACGCAACTAGAGGCGATTGTTGATGGATGCCTCGATCGTTTTGCTGATGAAGAAATAGATCTTTTGATCGCGATGAGCGCGGCTGCTGGGCGCCCTTTGAACTGGAATGTTCTAACGGTAGATGCCTCTGTAGTCGATCGCGTGCCGCGTCAACTTGAGGCCTCGACGCGCGCTGAAGCCAACGGTGCGCGAATCGTTGCGCTCACAATGCCTGTGCTGGTTCCCATGAACATGTCATTCGCTAATCACTGCGCACTCTTCTTGATGCCAGGATGGAAAGATGTTCTTGGTCTGCCGCTTGCAGAGAGCATGGCAAAGCTCGCAGACCCAGAGACGCGCAAATGGATGCACGAACGCGCAGTTAGTGAGGAGGCCGGGGTATTCCGACGCCTTACCGGCTGGGGCGGGTATGTAATCGGCGATACGTTCTCCACCGCAAACGATGGACTAAAAGGTAAGCGCGTCTCTGAGGTTGCAGAGCAGCGCGGTATCTCGAACTTCGATGCGTTAGTAGAGATTGTGATCGCAGACGATCTACAGACAGTGCTCTGGCCAAGTGCAACTGATAACGATGCGGCTTCCTGGGCGCTCCGTCATGAGGTGTGGGAAGACCCTCGGGCAATGATTGGTGGCTCTGATGCCGGTGCGCACTTAGACCGCATGTGTGGCGCTCCTTATACGACACGCTTTATTGGCGACATGCTGCGCGGTCGGAAGCTCGTTGGGCTTGAGCGCGCCGTTCAGATGCTCACCGATGAGCCAGCTCGTCTGATGGGGCTCAAAGGGCGTGGGCAGATTGCCCTCGGATGGGTCGCTGATGTTGTGGTATTCGACCCAGAGCGCATTGGCTCAGCGGCGGCGACGCTAGTTAAGGACTTGCCCGGAGACGCCGCTCGCCTCACAGCGGATGCCGAGGGAATGGTTCGTGTCTATGTAAACGGCGTAGAGACTGTGCGCGATAACACAGCGACTGGCGCAATCCCAGGTGCAATTCTTCGCTCTGGTCGTGATACCGAGACAGTGAGTACGCGCTGACAAACTCACTAATTAGTTTGGCTCTAGTTTGGCCCTCACGAGGATTGTCTTTGAGTTCGTGGGTTGCCGAAGTCCATCTCGATCATCCGAAGGGAAAGCTGAGTGACCGAAGTAGGAGTACCTGAGAGTCTCGCAGCGATTGAGGCGGACTTGCTTAAACCGGGCGGGATTTTTGCACTCGAGAGTGTTGAGGTTCTCGGGGAATCAATGTCTGCAATGGCTAATCGCCTCACCTCGCTTCGCGATGTAGTTGCGAACTCCGTTGGGCATGGCGATGGCGAGTATCTGGTATTCAGCGACGGTGTTACAGAGCGAAGAATTACATTCCGAGAGCACGAGCGTTTGGTTGCCTCAGTCGCCTCTGCATTGCGTGATCAGTATGGAGTAAAGCCAGGTGATCGTGTAGCGATTCTTGGTGCAAACTCTCCCGAGTGGATCATTGCATTCTGGGCAACGGTGAGTCTTGGGGCGGTAGCGGTAGGCCTAAACGGTTGGTGGGTTGCGCCTGAGATTCTCTATGGGATTGAGGACTGCTCGCCCAGAGTTCTCATTGTTGACCGCAAGCGACTTGATCGCTTGGAGGGCCAAGACCCAGGCGTTCCTGTCATAGTGATGGAGGATGATTTTCCAAGGCTTGAGGCGTACGCCCCTGATGCGGAGTTGCCTGATCCTCCGATAGCCGAGGACGATCCGGCGATCATCCTCTACACGAGTGGCACAACAGGGCGCCCGAAGGGTGCAGTACATTCGCACCGCAATGTCGGGGCGCTCATCGGGCTTACCTTTTTCCATGGTCTTCGCAATATTCTCAACGATCCACCCGAAGCGGGGCTTCCGCCAACATGTCAGCTGGTATCGAGTCCGTTGTTCCACGTATCAGGGCTACACACCGGAGCGATTGCTTATTTAGTAGGTGGTGTTAAGAGTGTCTGGACTGTTGGGCGCTTTAACCCAGCAGTAGTTATGCGCCTCATCGAGAAGGAGCAAGTCACTCACTGGTCGTTTACTCCTACAATGCTCCACAGACTTCTACTGCACCCCGAGTTTGGTTCCTACAATCTCTCGTCTCTGCGCAGCGGTGGGGGTGGCGGATCAACATTCTCGCCTGCACTTATTAGCAGCGCTAAAGAATCTCTTCCACAACTGCGTACAACGTTTGGAGTTGGTTATGGCCTCACGGAGTGCACTGCGCTAGCGACTCTAAACAGCGGCGTAGAGCTCGACCTCTTCCCAACTGCAGTAGGGCGACCGCTCCCGACGGTGGAGATCGAGATTCGCAATGAGAGTGGTCTCGCAGTAGCCGACGGGGTAGAGGGGGATATCCACCTACGCGGCCCAAACATCATGCTTGGTTACTGGAACAAACCTGAAGCGACTGCTGCGGCGATCCTTGAGGGGCGCTGGTTGCGAACTGGAGACGTAGGCAGATTTGAAGGAGGCCGCCTCTACTTGGCTTCGCGCAGGCATGACCTAATTCTGCGCGGTGGTGAGAATATTTACCCGGCGGAGATTGAGCAGAGAATTGAGGCGCATCCAGCGATTCTGGAGGTCTGCGTGGTGGGGGTCGCCGATAATGAACTCGGTCAGATAGTTAAAGCTGTATGCGTCCTCAGAGATGAAGCCAACGTTGATGCAGCAGAGCTCACATCGTGGTGCTCTGAGGCGCTCGCATACTTTAAGGTTCCAGCGCTATGGGATATTGGGCGAGAGCCTCTCCCGCGCAATGCAACCGGCAAAGTTGTAAAGGCAGTCCTTACACAACAGGCCGATCTGCACTTCATAGAAGAAGACTAAAAATCCTAAAGGAGTACAAGTGGCTCTTGATCTAGCGAGTCTCGTAGCAGCAGCGCATACTGCACTCGTTCTGCAGGAGGTGCAGAACGGTGTAGTAGGAACCCCATCTGCGCTCCCCGCACTTGCGGACTCGTGTCGCTCTGTAGGCCTTGTCCCAAACTGCGCGCTACTCGCTAAGCAGGCTCGGCTCTCGGGTATTCCAGTCATCCACTGCACCGCTGAGACTCGCGAGGATCTGCGAGGCGCAAACCGCAATGCACGACTCTTCATGGGGGTATTAAAAGCGCCGGTGCGTTTACTCCCCGGGTCCTCTGCGGTAGAGGTGCCAGACGAAATTGGGGTTGATCCGAGCGACATCGTGCTTCCGCGCTATCACGGGCTGGGGCCGATGACCGGCACACAACTCGACAGCATCCTGCGAAATCTTGGAGTCACAACCATTGTTGGGGTTGGGGTGAGCCTCAATATTGGAATGACTGATTTTGCCTTCTCCGCTGTAAATCGTGGCTACCAGTTCGTGATGCCGAGAGATGCAGTAGCAGGGGTACCGAGAGAGTACGGGGAGTCAGTGATCGAGAACTCGCTCGCCTTCGTAGCGACCCTGACCACCACAGATGCATTGATTGAGGCATGGGCCTGAGTCAGGCGAACCTCAATAAACCCGATTTACCGCCTTGCCTTTCTCAATCTGACGGTGTGTCAGTTGTAGGGTAAGGATCAACAATGCTTGACATCCGGTAAGGCGATAGCCAGAGCATCTCCGATTGGCGATGCGTGATAGGAGCTCAATATGTATGACGAGAAAACTTTCCCCAAGATCATCTCGGTAGATGACCACATTATTGAACCCGCGACAGTCTGGTCCGACCGTCTGCCCGAGAAGTATCAAGATATTGGTCCGCGCATAGTGCGCGAGAAAGTCGCCGATATGAAGTTTGTCGGTGGAGTATTTTCTTACAACGCTGTGGCCCCTCACGAAGAGGGCGACTGGTGCGACTGGTGGCTCGTTGAGGACCTGCGCTATCCACTCACACGAGTTATGGCAGCGTCTGGTTACCCGCGTGATGAAATTACGATTGGTCCGATCACGATGGAGGACATGCGCCCTGGTTGCTGGGAGCAGTCCGCTCGCCTTGAGGACATGGACCTAAACCACGTTGAGGCCTCTCTCTGCTTCCCAACCTTTCCTCGCTTCTGTGGACAGACCTTCAAAGAGCGCGAAGACAAGGTTCTCGCAGACCTATGTGTAAAGGCCTATAACGACTGGATGTTTGAGGAGTGGTGTGCAGGAACGAACGGCCGTCTTATTCCGCTACCGATAATTCAACTATGGGACCCAGTATTAGCGGCAGCAGAGGTGCGACGAAATGCTGCTCGCGGGGGACATGCAGTTGCCTTTAGTGAGATCCCGGCATTCTTGGGTCTTCCATCTCTCCATGACCCGAGTAACCATTGGGATCCATTCTTTGATGCCTGCGCTGAGACCGACACCGTCGTCTGCATGCATATTGGATCCTCCTCAAAGATGCCATCTACGAGCCTTGATGCCCCAGCCGCCGTTGGCTCAACGCTTACCTACATGAATGCTGCGATGTCTATGACTGATTTTCTCATGTCTGGGCTCTTTGAGAAGTTTCCTCGCCTCAAGATCGCCTACTCGGAGGGTCAGATCGGTTGGATCCCTTACATTCTTGAGCGCGCCGACAAGGTCTGGGAGGACAACCGTGGTTGGGGTGGTGTCGAGGACAAGGTTCTGCGCCCGCCGTCGGAGTACTACTACGAGCATGTCTATGGTTGCTTCTTCGATGATCCACACGGCGTGAAGAACATCGAAGCAATCGGTATCGACAACGTTACTTTCGAGACGGACTACCCACACTCAGACTCCACGTGGCCACACTCGTTGAAGATCGCGATGGACATCATGAAAGATCTTGATGACGAGACTGTCTACAAGATCGTGCGGGGCAACGCGATCAAGATGCTCCACTTACCGCTCGACCGCTGATAGCGGCAGAATTTATATAGGTAAGTGGCAGAGAAGTAGTAGCCAAGCGGGTTGGAGTCTGTACCCTTCGCAGGGTGCCTTTAGAAGGGAATTCGTGTGACTAAGACGCTCTCAGGTGATGACTCTTATCGATTGCTTATCGGTGACGAATGGCAATTGGGTGGGGATGGCACGTACCCAATCATCAATCCTGCAACGGAGGAGATTGTTGGCGAGGCCCCTGAAGGTTCGGTGGATCAGGCACTAGCCGCAGCCTCATCAGCGAGAGCCGCATTTGATTCGTGGTCTCAGACAACCCCCAAGGAGCGCGCTTCGCTTCTACAGGCGGCTTCTGATGCATTGCGCAGTCGCGTTAAAGAGTTTGTTCCGCTAGTGATCTCGGAGACTGGCTGCACAGCAACGGTGGGGCGCACAATGCAGGTGCCTCAGGCTGCGACGCGTTTTGAGCGTTACGCACAGGGAGCACTTGAGCCCAGTGTGATTCCGTTACCCCCGCAGGAGATGCCCTCCACTGCGCTTGCGCCTGGTGGGGTTATTGGAGCACTGGCACGACGCGCTCCGGTTGGCGTCGTTGCGTGCATTACTTCATACAACTTTCCGATTGTAAATATGGTTGGGAAGATCGCACCGGCGCTTGCTATGGGCAACACGGTCGTCGTACGCCCCGCTGGCCAAGACCCGCTCGCTGTTATTGAGCTCGTCAAACTCCTCAACGACGTTGGTTTCCCTGCCGGTGTAGTAAATGTCGTGACGGGTTCAACACCTGCGACCGGTGAGGCACTAATCGCATCGCCAGATGTAGATATGGTCTCGTTTACTGGGAGCACCGGTGTTGGGATGCGTATCGGGGAGGTTGCTGGCCGCACTATGAAGCGTCAACTCCTCGAGCTCGGCGGTAAGGGCGGAGCATTAGTACTTGATGATGCTGATCCGAAGACAGCAATCGGAATGATCTCATCGGTCTGGGCTTTCCACTCTGGTCAGATATGTACCGCACCAACGCGAGCGATTGTGCACCGCTCAATTTACGAGCAGGTTGTAGAGGGACTAACCGCAGCGGCTGGGCGTTTAACCGTTGGTGATCCGCTAGAGAAGACAACCGTTGTGGGGCCAGTCATCACTGAGGCTCACAGGGCTCGAATCGAGTCGTACATCAAGATAGGGCGCGACGAAGGCGGCGAGATCCTCGCTGGTGGAGGCCGCCCCGAGCATATGGAGAAGGGTTGGTACGTGGAGCCAACCTTGATCGCAGGCTGCCGCCCTGATATGCGTGTAGTCAAAGAAGAGATCTTTGGGCCCGTAATTGTTGTGATTCCCTTCGACGACGAGGACGAAGGCGTAGCGATTGCTAATGGCACTGAGTTTGGCCTCTACGACTACGTCTTCTCAAAAGACTCTGCACGCGCGATGCGCGTTAGCCGACGAATGCGCGCTGGGAACATCGGTATAAATACCGTACAGCGCAACCATGAGACACCGTTCGGTGGAACAAAATACTCAGGCGTTGGGCGTGATGGGGGTTCCTTTGGTCTCCATGCGTATACAGACCTGCAGTCTGTTGTGTGGCCTGGCTGATCTAGATGAGCCACGAGACCGTCTCCGTGATCCCAGCGGGTCAACTTGCATACGGAATGCAGTTGCCTACTGTTGCATTGAGCAATGTTGTAGCTGCGCCTTGGGAGAAAGACGCTGGAACCGCTGAGTTGCTCCTCGCTGCACAGGCTGCAGACCGGTCCGGCTTTTTTTACGTTGCAGTCTGCGACCACATTGTGATTCCCCGTGACAAAGCGGAGACAATGTCGACTACTTGGTTCCACCCCGTTGCGACTCTGGCCTGGATCGCAGGGCAGACAACGAATGTCAATCTCCTCACCAACGTATATATCCCTGCGTATAGGCATCCCCTCGATACTGCCAAAGCTTTTGCAACACTCGATGCGCTCTCCGGCGGTCGGGTCATCCTTGGGGTTGGGGCTGGGCACGTCGAGGGCGAGTTCGATGCCCTCGGCCTTGACTTCTCGAATCGCGGACCCGCCACCAATGACGCAATCGATGCGATCGTCGAGGCTTGGCTAAATGAATTTGTTGGCGATGTAGGAGCGGCTCCGCGCCCAGTTCGCCAGCCTCGGCCACCAATCTGGGTAGGTGGATCTAGTGCTCCGGCTATGCGCCGAGTTGCTGAACGCGGAGATGGTTGGATCCCGCAGGGCACGCCGCGCAAGAAGATGCCGGAGTCGATTGCCTACATACTTGAGCATCGGGATCGTCTGCGCCCTGAAGCGCCTCTCGAACTCGGCGTCATTACCGAGGCGATCTACGTCGGCGATACGGATCAGGATCTCCCTCGCTGGGTCGTAAAGGGTTCTGCGGATTCGATAGCCGAGTCTCTAAATGAATACGGAGCGATGGGGGTATCTCACCTGCAGATTCGTTTTATGGCGCGTGACTGCGCTGAACTCTGTGACCAGATGGAGAAGTTTGGCGCCGAGGTCGGCCCAAACCTAACTAGGTAAAATAGGACAACATGACGCTCTTTACGATTCGACAAGATTTCCGGGCGCCTTCATTTGGACCTACGTCTCAGGCCGAGATTTACTCTGAGGCAATGGCTCAGTACCGATGGGCTGATGAGATTGGATTCGACTTTGCAGTCATCTCAGAGCACCATGGTTTGGAGGATGGCTGGATGCCTTCTCCAATTGTCGCTGCGGCAGCCGTGGCTGGAGCAACGAAGCGAATCCCGATCATGCTCTCAGCCATAATCGTTCCCCTCCACGACCCCGTTCGATTGGCTGAGCAGTTGAGCGTGCTTGATCACTTGAGCGAGGGGAGAGTATGGAGTGTCGCCGGTGCGGGATATCGCGCTGTCGAGTTCGAGATGGCTGGCGTTGATATGAAGCGCAGAGGTGCTCTCTTGGAGTCGCACCTGCGAACAATGATTCAAGCCTGGACCGGTGAGCCTTTTGAGTATGAGGGCCGGACCGTGCGTGTTACACCGAAACCCTTTAGCGATCCTCACCCTCGAGTTCTTGTCGGGGGAGGGGTAGAGGTAGCAGCGCGGCGTGCGGCGAGGCTTCACCTCCCCATGATGCCGATGAATACTGAGCCAAAGCTTCAAGAGTGGTACCACGACGAAGCCGAGAAGGTTGGCTACACCGGCGGATTCGTGATGGTGCCCCAGGGGCCGACATTTATTCATGTCACACATGATCCCGAGAAAACGTGGGCAGAGATCGGCGAGTATCTGCTCTACGAGACTCAGACCTACGCATCCTTTCAAACGCCTGGCCAATGGTCTACGCCCAAGGTAGATGCGAGCAACGTCGAAGACCTAAAGAAGAGTGCTCAGATAGTTGTCGGTACTCCGGAGCAGGTAATTGAGGCAGCGCGATCGATTCCAAAATTTGGTGCGATGACCTTCAACCCACTTGCAGGCGGGTTGCCTCCTAAGTTGGCGTGGGAGAGCCTTGAACTCTTTGCAGCAGAGGTATTGCCGAAGCTACGCGTTGATGGGTAGAGGGGTTGTGCATTACGAGAGCGCACTTCTCGCGATGATGTTGAGTGCATGAGAGACCAATCGACGCTACCCCCGGACCTCGCTACACCTGCGGCGTCGCGACTGCGCCCTGATAACTACGATTATGAGGTGATCTGCGCTGCGCACTCTGTAGCACTCAAGCATGCGCAGAGCGGCTACATAGACCCGGTCTCAGGTTTATTTGTGATGACCGCGGGATACCTCTGGTCTCAAGGTTCTTGCTGCGAGAAGGGCTGCAGGCACTGCCCGTATATTGAGAGGTAGTAATTCCTGCCCTGGTGGCCTTATGAATTCAAGGCCTGCTGCGAAGTCAATGTGATCTGTTAAATCGAGATCAGTAACGCTGCTACTGCGATTGCAATGCTTCCAATTGTTACTGCGGTAAGTAGATGCATCTCGGTGGTGTGTCTACCCGTTGCTGTGCTGCGAGAAATGCGGTGTGCCCCTCGTAGCCCAAAAGCCCAGATGAGGGTTCCTAAGAGCACGACCGCTAAGGATGCAATCTCCAGAGCCCCGGGTGCGGTAAGTGCTCGTCTCCCAATTCCGCCGATAATCACAATCATCGCAAGCCCAGTGCGGCTCCATGCGAGGTCTGTTCGCTCCCCGGCTAAACCGCCCTCGGGGTCGTGTGCCTTAGGCGACACGATCAGGCGCCGTGCTGGAACGCCGCGAG
>JBAXPT010000008.1:0-23698 GCA_037132095.1 Actinomycetes bacterium | reverse complement strand
GTCGGGGCCGGTACTAGCCCATCTATCGGGAGGCCTTGCCTAAGACGCTCACGAATCAACGACGAGGAGCCATCAAAGCGATCCATTTTTATATGTTCGACGCGCCACCCATCGCCCGGGGGGACACAGGACTCTCCCTCGCGCTCCACAACGACAATTGTGGCGAGGTCGCGTGTCTCATCAAGCCTGCGCCATGAAGGCATATTCGCAACTGCGTCTGCACCGAGAATCAAGAATAAATCTCGACCTTCTTCTGCGAGGGCCTCGAGAGTATCTGCTGTTATCGAAGGCTCCGAGGAGAGAACCTCAATGTCGCTAACTTCGAGACCCTCAATACCTTCTACAGCGAGCCTCGCCATCTCTAGGCGCTGCTCGGCGCTTGCAACTACTTTGCCGCTCTTTTGCCATGGATCGCCTGCGGGGATCAGCACTACGCGATCTAGGGCAAGGCTCCTGCGGGCTGAGATCGCTATAGCAACATGCGCAGAGTGAATCGGGTCAAATGTCCCACCAAGAATCCCAACGCGTTCATTCACAGTCCTGAGGATACCGGCACTCGTGCCTTCACACGCACGAAACTCTCCCGACTCACAAATCAACCTACGATTACCCCATGACCACTCCGGAGAACAGCCGCGAAGTAAAGGCCCATGCAGAACCGGTACCAGACCCAGCCGAGTCTGCTCATTCGTCCGCTGAGCACGTATTGATACGCGTCTGGCTCCCAGACCGCCCTGGAGCACTTGGACTCGTGGCCTCAAGAATTGGTGCGATGCGAGGCGATATCGTCGGCATCGATGTCTTAGAGACCGGTGAAGGCGTTGCAGTAGACGAGTTTGCTGTGAATATTCCTGACGCAGAGATGATTCCGATCTTGATCCGCGAGATCGAAGAGGTCGATGGCGTATCAGTTGAAGAGGTGCGAAGAGTTGGGGTATTCCCAGACCCAAGAGTCGATGCACTGAACTCTGCGGCGACAATCTGCGAAGCAACCTCGATCCCAGATCTCTGGCTACGACTAGCCACGCACACAATGAATGAGTTCTTAACTGACTGGTCGGCAGTTATTGATGATCAAGTCGTAATCGCATCCTGCGGAGACTCACCTGCGCATGCAGTTCTAGATGCCTACGCTGCAGGGGTCCGCTCGTCTGAGCTAGTCACAGCAGGTGCAGCCGGGCCCTCGGATCTGGCCATAGCGGTATTGCCTAACTCAAATGTCGTCCTGCTACTCGGGCGCGAGGGACACACCTTCAGGCAGAGAGAGCGGCTGCAGCTATTAGCCCTTGCACGTATCGCAGCGAGCATGGCGCCACTGCTCCCTTAATTGGCGTGCAGATCGGCGACGCCATTTCTCTAGAAACGGAGTCATGCCGGTACCCTCTTAAATATGACAACCGGCGTCGTTGTATTCACTAGAGATCTACGGGTTCATGACCACCCTGCACTCGCTGCTGCGATTCGAGAGCACAAAAACATTGTTCCACTCTTTGTATTTGATGACGGGGTCGCACGCGCTGATTTTCGCCCTGCCAACAGAACCGCATTCATGCTTGAGTCGCTCGCCGATCTTGATTCTTCGCTGCAGAGTCGTGGGGCAAGACTCATATATCGCCAGGGCAACTGGGCAGATGAAGTATTAGCGCTCGCAGAGGAAGTAAGAGCATCTGCAATTCACATCTCAGAGGATGTAAGCGGATTCTCAACACGCCGCCTCGCTCAATTAACAGAACGATCTAAGGCATCCGAGATTCGAGTGCAGACTCATCCTGGGGTAATGGTCATCTCGCCCGGGGATGTTCTCCCCACAGGCGGCGATCACTTCAAGGTTTTCACGCCTTACTATCGAAAGTGGCTTGCTCTTCCTTGGCGAGCTCCGATAGCGGCGCCCAACGCAATACTCTCCGTTCAAGGCCTTGATTCGCTAAGCATTCCAAAAATAGAGGAACTCTCTCCTGGCCCGCTATCACCAAATCGCGCGAATGGCGGCGAGGGTATTGCTCGCCAAGTATTTAAGGCATGGAGAGAGAGCCACCTGCACGAATACGAAGCAATACACAACGATCTACCGGGTAACTCAACCTCACATCTTGCGCCTTACATACATTTTGGCTGCCTCTCCCCTCTCGAGCTTGCTGCGTCATCATTGGGGCGCGATGGAGCAGAGCAATGGGTTCGACAACTCTGCTGGCGAGACTTCTACCACCAGGTTCTCGCTGCGCGTCCAGATGCATCGTGGGCTGACTTTAAGCATCGCGGAGATCATTGGATCGACGACCCCGCTGCACTCCAAGCTTGGAAGGAAGGGCGCACAGGGTTCCCTGTCGTTGATGCCGGTATGCGCCAACTCTTAGATGAAGGATTCATGCATAACCGCACTCGCATGATTGTCGCTTCATTCTTAACCAAAGACCTAGGCATCGACTGGCGCCACGGAGCGCGCCACTTCCTCGAGTGGCTGACCGATGGAGACATTGCAAACAACAATCTCAACTGGCAATGGACCGCAGGCACCGGTACCGATACAAACCCGAATCGCATATTTAACCCTACGGTTCAGGGTCAGCGATTCGATCCTAAGGGAGAGTACGTAAGGCGTTATGTAAATGAGTTAGCGAGCATCCCGGATGGTTCGCTACATACTCTCGGACCGTTAGAGCGTGCTGCACTCGGGTACCCCGACCCGATAGTGGACCACCACGAAGCGATAGCCGAGTATCGACTACGTAGAGCCTAGAGACTCTTAAATATTTAGAGGCTTTAATCTCTCTGTCTTAGTAGCGGCAATGAGTGCGCGTCGCGTGAGACTTCGCTCTAGTCTCTAGCGATGGTTGAGATCCGCGAGGCGCACTCCAATGAGATTAAGTCAGTCGCCGCAACGATGGCGCGCGCCTTTGACGACTCACCTGTAACTCAGTGGATTATGCCCACCGACCGACTTCGCCCGATCGCTCTTCGCGCCTTTTTTGGTGCGGCTGCACGTGACGCTCACCGACACGGCAAGGTCTGGGTCGCGATAAACGACGACAAGTTAGTCGGCGGATCAGTTTGGCTGCCGCCTCGCAAGTATCCCCTTACGCCTAAACGCGAGAGGGCGACGCTTTTCCCAATCATTCGCCTCGCACCCATAGCACCGTTTGCTCTGATACGCGCCCTCAAGTATCAAAACAGCGTTGCCCGCAGGCACTTAAAAGATGAGCACTGGTATCTAGCCAACCTCGGGGTCGAGCCAGCGTTTCAAGGGCGCGGCATCGGAGGCCTGCTCCTTCAACCCGGCATTACAAGTGCTGAGGGCGAGGGTATGCCGTGCTATTTGGAGACCGAGAAGATACGCAATCTCCCCTTCTACGGACGGTATGGCTTTGAGGTGACCGAGGAGTTCATCCCAACCCCAGACGGCCCACCCATCTGGGCGATGACACGAAACGCCTAAGGCGTTATTAGTTAGATCTCAAAACTCGAGGAGACAAAGGTCTCGAGTTGGCGAAGGTTGCGGCACTCGAAGACACCATCGCAGTAAATGCCGTAATCACCGACAACAGAGTCTCCGGTATTCCAATAGCCGCGCGGCTCGGGGTTTAGCCAGAACAACTTGCGAGATCGCTCACGAATCTCCTTGAGTACCGTTGCTTGGGTCGCGTGGTAATTATTGCGAGCATCTCCAAGGATGATCACCGTTGTCTTCTTCGTGATCTCGCTCATATGGCGCTGACCAAATATCTCGAATGCGTGTCCATAATCGGAGTGGCCGTCTACCCAGATCACGTCGGCCTCACTGTTCACTCTCTGAACCGCCTCAGTAATCTCATCTGATTCCTCGAAGAAACGTGTTACCTCATCGATACCGTCGATGAATACCCAGGAGCGCACCTTTGAGAACTGCCCAGCCATCGCGTAAACAAACTGGAGCGTGAAGCGAGCAAACGACGCTACAGATCCAGATATATCTGCAATAACCATGATCTCAGGCTTGGATGGCCTCGGGTTGCGAAACTTCGGCTCTAGAGGCACTCCACCGTAAGAGAGCGAGTGGCGCACTGTTCTGCGAAAATCAAGCTGCCCTCGACGACGACGTTTGCGCCGTTGAGCAAGGCGTGCTGCAAGTGCGCGCGTTAGCGGCTCAATGGCGCGCTGTAGTTGAAGCATCTCTTCTCGAGATGCGTGCATGAACTCGACATCCTCTGGGAGAGGCTTGCGGAGAGTGCGCGCCATCGCCTCAACTCCGCGATCCGCAATAAGGCGCCTGCGGATCTCCTCCTCAACCATTTCCTTAAATTTTTTGATCTTCATCTTGTGGTCATCAGAGGCAAGGCGTTCGGCGAGAACATCGTCAGGGGCATCACGCTCTTCACGCGATGTAGACATCATCTTCTCTGCTACACCGTCGAGATCAAGTTGACGCAGCGTGCGATAGAGATAGTAAGTACCCCCAACCGGCCTGCCAGGCTCCATACCCGCGAAACGCGATACAGCCATTGCAGCGATACTGCGCAGCATCTCGTCATCAGACTTCATCAGGGCCTGCATCAACATCTTTGCGAGGTCTTCGTTGCTAACGCCCTCACCTCCGCCACCGCCTCCAGGCTGCTTTCCGGCTCCGCCGCCCTCGGGCGATTCCCGATCGTCGCTCGAAGACTCAGAGCCCTCGTCGCCATCTACACCTGGGCTCCAGCGAGCGAAATAGACCTCAAAAACAGTGTCGAATGCGGGCCAATGCTGGTGATGCTTAACAAGGGTTGCAGCGAGTACTGCCTTGAACGACTCGCGATCCTCCATTGAGATGTACTCGACAGCGCGCATCGCATCGAGGTTCTCGGTCATTGAGACTGGGAGCCCGGCCGCGCGCAGTTCATGCACGAAGCCCTGAAGAACATCGAGCAGGTTCCCCGTAGTAACAACCCCGGGCGGCATCTCAAAGTTGTTGCGGTTCATCGAATCGAAGACCTTCGCTGAGTTGAAGACCACCTCAAGAGCGCTTCGGGCCAATCGGCAGAGGGCTGTCGACCCCAATCTCTTTTCGAGCCTTCGTGATATCAGATTGGTATTTAAGCAATACGTGCAGCGTGTCCGTGATCACCTGTGGATCTATCTGAGTGTGACCGAGGTAAAGCAGAGTGCGCGCCCAGTCGATCGTCTCAGAGATTGAAGGCGCCTTCTTTATGTCGAGTGCGCGGATCGAGCGAACCACCTGAGCAACCTGCTCTGCCAATGCGTCATCAATCTCGGGGACCCTCACGCGAACAATCTCTCGCTCACGGTCAAGGTCCGGGTAGTCGATGTGCAGGAATAGGCAGCGGCGCTTGAGTGCCTCAGAGAGTTCACGAGTGTTGTTTGAGGTGAGCATCACGATCGGGCGCTGGGTGCCAGTTACCGTCCCCAACTCAGGGATTGAGACTTGGAAATCTGAGAGAACCTCTAACAAGAGAGCCTCGGTCTCGACCTCGACGCGATCTACCTCATCGATGAGAAGTACAACCGGCTCCTCGGAGCGAATCGCCTCAAGAAGAGGGCGCTCTAGTAGGAACTGCTCGGAGAAGATGTCGCTCTCGACTGTCTCCCAATCGCGCTCATGCTCGCGGTCGGCCTGAATACGAAGAAGCTGCTTCTTGTAGTTCCATTCGTAGATGGCCTTACCCTCATCGAGCCCCTCGTAGCACTGGAGGCGGATCAGGCGAGAGTCAGTGATGAGGGCTACGGCCTTAGCAAGCTCAGTCTTGCCGACCCCAGCAGGGCCCTCAATGAGTACCGGCTTCTCAAGGCGATCAGCCAAGTAAATGACTCCAGCAATATTTGCATCAGCTAGGTAATCAACCGCTGCCAATCGCTCGGTTACATCAGCTACGGATTTAAAGCGCTCTGCCATCTCAGGTCCTTACCTGTCCGTCGCCCCAGACGACGTACTTGTATGTAGTTAATTCACGTAACCCCATTGGGCCACGTGCGTGGAGTTTTTGTGTAGATATTCCGATCTCGGCTCCGAAACCGAACTCTTCGCCATCGGTGAAGCGCGTTGAGGCGTTTACCAATACCGCCGCTGCATCAACCTCGCGAGTAAATCGACGGGCTGCATCGAGATCGGTAGTGATAATTGCCTCGCTGTGCCCAGTGCCGAAACGATTTATGTGATCGATTGCTTCATCTAGCGAAGAGACCACAGCAACACTCATTTTGAGTTCAAGAAACTCGCGCCCAAAATCATCATCGGTTGCAGGCTGAATGCTCGGCACACGACTCCTAGAGGCCTCATCGCCAACCAACACGACCCCTGCTGCCTCTAGATCCGCGCAGATGACTGGGAGGAGGGTCTCGGCTAGGTCGGCATGTATGACAAGCGACTCTGCTGCATTACAGACGCTCGTTCGCTGCGTTTTGGCGTTCATCACAATGCTTCGCGCCATCTCTGCATCGGCAGATGCATCGACATATATGTGGCAATTTCCGTCACCATCGATAATGACGGGCACCGTTGCGTTCTCGCGCACACTCTTGATAAGTGCGGGCCCACCACGCGGGATAAGGCAGTCGACATACTCGGTGAGGCGCATGACTCCAACTGCAGTCTCATGCGATGCATCGTCCACGAGCACGAGGCAATCCTCAGGCAGCCCCGCTGCAGCGAATCCTCTGCGCATAGCCTCAGCGATTGCAAGGTTTGAACGCAGTGCACTCCCGGAGCCGCGCAGTAGCGCAGCATTCCCCGACTTCAGACAGAGCCCAGCAGCATCAGAGGTGACGTTGGGTCGGTTTTCATAGATGATCGCTACGACCCCAAGGGGTACGCGCGTACGAGAGATCTCAAGACCATTAGGGCGGCGCCATCCGTCTAGAACCTCGCCTATCGGGTCTGGGAGCGTTGCTACCTGCCTCAAGCCTTGCGCCATCGCCTCGATGCGCGCGTCAGAGAGGCGCAGTCGATCGAGGGGCCCTGGCTCCATACCCGCGGCCTCAGCCGCTGCTAAATCAAGGGAGTTCTGCTCCTGGATCGTCTGGGAGTGGGCCACAAGTGCCTCAGCGGCCTCAAGAAGTGCAGAGTTTTTCAGAGAGGTCGAGGCGTTGGCCAGAATGCGGGCAGCTGCGCGAGCACGACGCCCTAATTCCTCTATTGAGACTGTGCTCGCTCGCTCCGCTGACATGGCTGTGGATTGTAGCGGTGCAGTGCCCAATGCCCTCCAAGGATTGATACCGATTGATACCGATTGATTCACCTGAGATCAGGCTCCCGAGAGATACGCCCCCTCATCGGGGTCATTTATCTATGGATTCAGGCTATTTAGGCCGCGAGAAGGGGCCGGGCGAGATCGCCACGGCCCCTACTCAGCGCTCTTCCCATTGTGGGTCCGGTGGATACCAGACCCTCCCCCCGTACCAATGGGCGAGCGAGCTAGGGACATTGTGACCCTAGACACACCTACTTGCAAGTCAGGGTCTCCTCAAGAGTCCGGAACTACTACAAGATCATCACAGTGGATGACCTCGCCCGGTGCTCCGGCAGGGAGTTCGCTGCTCTGCATCCCCGCATATGCCCTCACGTTGGCTGCTGAGAGCCGCGTCAATCCCTTGGCGAAGATTCTTCCATCTGGCCCCGCTATCTCTACAGCAGCCTCTGGTTCGAACTCCCCTATTACCTCCCGCACCCCAGCGGCTAGCAGGGATCGCCCGCCAACGGAGAGAGCGGTAACCGCTCCAGCATCAACGATTATTCGACCAGAGGCGGCACGAGCAAATGCAATCCAAAGTTTCCGGCCCGAGAGGCGCTCTTCGCGTGGGAGAACAGTGGTTCCGATACCTGACCCGCCGAGCGCTGCAGCGATTACTCCAGGGGTTGATGTAGCGGCGATGACAGTGCGTACCCCAGACCAAGATGCAATTTTCGCGGCAGCCAACTTGCTCGCCATGCCACCGCTTCCTCTCTTCGATCCAGCACCACCGGCTACTGCCTCGAGTTCGGCATCTACAGAGACAATCTCCTCGATGAGAGATGCGTCTGCATCGAGTCGCGGGTCCGCGGTATAGAGACCATCCGTGTCTGTTAGGAGCACAAGTGTCTCGGCTCCAATCATGTTCGCCACTAATGCTGCAATTCGGTCATTGTCGCCGTAACGAATCTCATCATCAGCAACGGTGTCGTTTTCGTTGACGATCGGTATCACGCCGAGTTCAAGTAGGCGCACGAGAGTCTCGCGAGCATGGAGATACTGGGAGCGCTGACCGAAGTCGTAAGGGTCTAAGAGCACCTGCCCGGGGACTATCGAATGGAGCGCTAAAAGAGTTCGCAGTTGCTCCATGAGCATCGGCTGTCCGACTGCAGCAATCGCCTGAAGCGTTCGGATATCTGATGGACGTTCGGTGAAACCTAGAGCAGGCAAGCCAGCGGCAATTGCCCCGGAGAGCACTAGGACCACTTCGTATCCAGCAGTCTTAGCCTCGGATAATTCTTGGGCGAGTTTCGAGAGAGCGACGAGGTCGAGCTCGCCGTGCTGAGCGGTTACAGACGAGGTTCCAACCTTGACGACCACACGCCCCTTCATTACATACCCTCGACATACTCAAGTTCGAGCTCGGAGATACGCACAAAATCACCTTCGCGCGCACCAGCGCGCGCTAGAGCGCGCTCGACACCCATTCTCCTGAATCTGTCATGCACATACTCAAGTGCCTCGAGATTTGTGAGATCAGCCATGGCGACAACGCGCTCCGCTGAACGCCCAGTAATTCGCCAGAGTCCAGGTCCTTCGCTCACAACCTCAAAGCCCTCGTCGGTTGGGCGGTGAACAACGAAAGCCTCGTGCTCTACAGCGACTTGGCGAGTCTCTTTAATGAGGTCCCCGAGCCTGCCCAAGAACTTATCGAGACCCTGCCTTGTAACTGCAGAGATCTCCATTGGGTTGTCACCCTCAAGGGCGAATAACGCAACATCTGCTTTGGTTCCGATTGAAATCCGCGGACGCTCAAGGAGATCTGGGCGATACCGCTCAAGCTCGTCAAGCAGAATGGCCTCTTGCTCCTCGGGGCTCCTGCCATCTACCGGCGCAAGGTCAAGAAGCACTACGAGCACTCTCGCTCTCTCGATGTGGCGCAGGAAACGATGCCCCAATCCGCGACCCTCGGCTGCTCCCTCGATCAGTCCTGGAATATCGGCGAGCACAAACTCGTGCTCATGAAAACGCACGACACCGAGGTTCGGCTCAAGGGTTGTAAACGGATAGTTAGCGATCTTGGGCTTCGCAGCGCTCACCGATGCGATGAGTGTCGACTTGCCAGAGTTAGGGAATCCAACAAGAGCAGCATCTGCCATGAGGCGCAGTTCAAGATCGAGCCAACGGTCCTCACCAAACTCGCCCTGCTCAGCAAAGGATGGGGCGCGACGCGAGTTAGAGAGGAAGCGAGCGTTACCGCGACCCCCTCTTCCGCCGTGGGCCGCTAGCCACATATCGCCATGGTTCACAAGATCAGCGACGACTTCTCCGGTTACATGATCCCGAATAGTTGTGGCCTCTGGAACCGAGACAATTAGATCTACGCCGCGAGCTCCATGGCGCTTTGCCCCGGATCCATGCACACCGCTATCTGCCTTACGGTGCGGGTGATCTCGGAATGCGAGGAGCGATGCGGCGTTACGATCGGCTTGAAGCCAGATGTCGCCGCCCTTACCGCCATCGCCGCCATCAGGGCCGCCCTCGGGTACATGGGCCTCACGCCTAAAAGCGACGCAGCCTGCACCGCCGTCGCCACCCCGGACATTGACTTGCGCTTCGTCTACAAAACCACTCATTAGGGCCTAAGGATAGAGAGACTGACAGAGGGTTGGGCGATAAATAAGCCTGCGAACTGCGGGGCGTCTATTCGCCTGTCTGGGTTAAACGGACTCGAGAGGCTGAATGTCTACGAGGCGACGGCCCTTGCGGCGACCGAAAGCAACAGTTCCGTCTGCCTTAGCGAAGAGCGTGTCGTCTCCACCGCGGCCAACATTGAGCCCTGGGTGGAACTGCGTTCCGCGCTGGCGAACAATGATCGAACCTGCAGTAACAACGGTTCCGCTGTAGACCTTGACCCCTAGACGCTGGGCGTTTGAGTCACGCCCGTTACGAGAGGATGCTGCACCCTTTTTCTTCGACATTTCTAAGCCTTTCGGAGCCGTTCCTGATCTGCGTGCGCAGAGCAGTCGTACAAGAGATTTAATCAGTTTTTAGAGATCAGCCTTTTGAGATTTTAGTGATCTCGATGGTTGTGTATTTCTGCCTGTGTCCCCAACGCTTGCGCTGGTTCGACTTTGACTTGTATGTAAATCCATCGATCTTGGGTCCACGAGCCTCGCCGACAACCTTGGCTGTCACCGATGCCCCACCGAGTGCACTTGGGGTTGAGAGAACTGCCTCTCCATCAACGAGAAGAATTGCGCGTAGTGATACCTCTGCGCCTTCGTCCACGCCGAGGCGCTCGACATCAAGGGTCTGGCCCTCTTTAACGCGGTACTGCTTACCGCCGGTGCTGATTACTGCGTACATGAGAATAAAAGACCTTCCAAAACTTTCCAGAACTTTTTTGGGGACTCGGAGAGGCTACAGCATGGACTGGTCAACGGTGAAACCGCGCCCAGCACAGGTCGGGCAAACCTCTGAGAATGACTCTACTAACCCCTCAGATATGCGCTTTCTCGTCATCTCGACAAGGCCAAGCTCCGATATCTCAAATACCTGGGTACGGGTCTTATCTCTCGCGAGGGCGTCCCTGAGGACCCTAACCACCTCATCTCGGTTGCGCTTTACCTCCATATCGATGAAGTCGATGACGATGATTCCACCAATATCTCGAAGGCGCAGCTGGTGAGCCACCTCGGCAGCCGCCTCAAGATTGTTCTGGAATACCGTCTCCTCGAGATTGGACCGGCCGACGTTCTTGCCGGTGTTTACATCGATGACCGTCAGTGCCTCAGTGCGCTCAATAATCAACGAACCACCAGACGGCAGCCAGACCTTGCGCTCAAGAGCCTTGTGGAGTTGCTCATGAATGTGGAGACGCTCGAAGAGTGGAAGCTCCCCTGGCGCATCAACATGCAGCTCGACTCGCTCTGCTAGTTCAGGAGCGATTGCCTCGACGTAGGAACGCACTTCGTTGTAGAGCACCTCGTCATCAATGACGATAGATCGATACTCGGTGTTGAACTCCTCGCGAATAACGCGCACTACTAGTGGCGGCTCACGGTGAAGTAGGCAGGGTTTCCCAGAACGCTTCGCAGCGGCGGCGATTACTTGCCACTCTGCTTTAAGGCGGTTTAGGTCGCGCTCGAGTTCTTCGGCCGAGGCACCCGCTGCTGCTGTGCGCACAATGAGGCCAGCATCGTCGGGGCGAATCGCATCTAGAACTTTTCTCAGACGCCTGCGCTCTTCGTCCGGTAGGCGCTTAGATATCCCATAGGTCTGCGGCTGCCCTGGGACCATGACAACAAAGCGCCCTGCGAGGCTCACCTCTTGAGTAAGGCGCGCACCCTTCGCCCCGATTGGGTTCTTCGTGACCTGCACGATCACCATCTGACCGTTCTTTAGAAGACTCTCAATGCGCGGCTCTTGGTTCTCAACCTCACCGGCATCGAATGAGACATCTCCTCGGTAAAGCACTCCGTTTTTTGGAGTACTTATATCGATAAATGCAGCCTCCATACCTGGGAGAACATTCTGAACACGACCAAGGTAGATATTGCCGTCGATAGAGGTGTCGTCATCTGTCTCACGACTCACATAGTGCTCAGTCAGCACTCGCCCCTCTAAGACCGCAAGGTGAACTCCACCATCAGCGGCCTTGTGCACGCCCATCGTGTAACGACCAGTTGCACGGCCTTGACGGCTGCGACCTCGACGCCTCTCGCGTACTGCCTCATCTAGATCATCAAGGTCGCTTGCAGGGCCGAGGTCAGTATTACCTGCACCTGCAGCGACACCCACTCCCTGAGCCCCTCCTGCTCCACCGGAGCGACTACGTCCGCGGCCACCGCGCTTACGACGCTTCTTTGCAGCGCCGCTCGGGCTAGTGCCATCACTCTGTGCGCCAGACTGCGCTGAAGCGCCCTGCCCATTTGAGTTGCTCTTATTTGAGGGCGCGTTATTTGATGGCGCGTTACTAGTTGGCGCCCCCTGCGAAGCAGATGCGGGCATTACCGGAGCAGGGCGCGAGTCACCAATTTTTGGACGAACAGGCTCGCTCGGTGCTGCCTGCTCGCCTTGGGACGGAGTGATTACTGGCACGACTTCTGGCACGACTACCGGTGTCACTTCTGGCGCGACTATTGGCGCTACCTGTGTAGCAGGCTGGCTGAGTTCCTCCATTAAAGGCGCCGTCACTATTGGGGCCTTAGCCGGAGCTATGCCTCCATCGGATGAGAGATCTATACCCGCCTCGCTCGCTGCCTTAGCGGCTACGTCTTCAGTCGTGAGCCCGCGATCGGCCGCTGCATCGTTGTAGTCGTCTCCTCCGCTTGACTCCTCAGAGTCTGGGGGTGCCGCGGCGCCCTGACCGCTCTGACCCTGACCGGTTCCAGGTGTGCGCTTGCGATTCTTTCCGCCGCGCGACCCTCTACGGCGTCGCGGCCGTGGAGTTCCATCTGGGTTCAATGACGGACCACTCGGGCGCGCTGCACCTGTTGGGGAGTCACTGCTAGATCCACCAGAAGAATCACCCGACGCAGCCGCGTCGGCAGGAGTATTAGAGCGTGGAGTCTCGCTAGCGTTATTTCCTTGCGAATTACCTGCGCTACTCGGCGTTTTATTCCCTGGTGTATTCGAGTTGGGTGTATTCGAGTTGGGTGTATTCGTATTCGGTGTTGAGTTCTCGTCTGACATTGGGTCCTCTTCTCATGACGCGCGTGCCTCGCTTACGCGCGCGGCGTCGGCGGTTAACGGCTCTTGCCGATTACCGTCGCGCTCAATCCATTGGGCTGTCCGGAGCACACGTACCGCTCGGAGATCTTCACCAAGAACAGTGACGATCTCCGACGGGCGCGCCGCCGGCTGCGTTGCAACCTCCGCAGTGAGCACAATGCCCACCGATCCAGACTCAATAACGCTCATGCGCTTGAGTGCCGGGCGGATATCCACGATGTCTTCCCGACCCTTGCGGATCCGGTTAACCGGTAGTGATTTCGTCTCAAATAACGCCTCAAGTCGAAGAGAGATCTCCTCGACACTTACTTCAGATTCATCCATTTTCGCGACCTCTAACTCCCACTCCACCGCGGTAACTGACTCCTGGAGTGCCGGGGCTCTATCTGCGAGCAGCGCAACCCCGGTTACCTCTATCCCCTCAGGCAGCGCCGCGGTCAGGCGTGCAGGGAGTGCCTCAAGATCAACGGGCTCTGAGAATCGCACATCCATGTACTCAGCGATGCTTTCATGCCCAACTGACAGGGCAAGCCCAAAACTCACTTTTGGCCGAGGAGAGAACCCCTCGGAGAGAGCGAGCGGTAGTGCCTCAATACGAAATGCTCGATCAAATGCGCGCGCAGCATCGCGATGCGAGATGAACCGCACCTTTCCGCGCTCTGCAAAACGCAGGCGAACTGGGAATGCCCCTTCACCGCGCAACGCCGACTCCTGGCTTAGTTAAGAATCGAACAGGGACGGCTCCACCGATGCTTAGGTCTTGGCCGGTGCCTTGACTCCCGCCTGCTGGAGCGAATGGCGAGGCCACTACATGCTCGATTGCGTAGTCAGTACACACTCCGCAGTCGTAGCACGGAGTCCAGCGACAATCGGGGAGCCCATGCTCAGCGAGGGCTGATTGCCAGTCCTGCCATAGGAAATCTTTGTGGAGCCCGGCTGTGATGTGGTCCCATGGCTGTATCTCTTCGCCGGTCCGGTGGCGAGTTGTATACCAATCTACGTCGAGCCCCTCAGCGGCCATCGCCTCAATCCAACGATCCACTTTGAAGTGCTCACTCCACTCTTGGAAGACTCCGCCACTGCGCCAGACGCGCTCAATAACTTTGCCGATACGCCTGTCGCCGCGGCTATTGATCCCCTCAACCATGGTGGCCTTCGGGTCGTGCCAAGAGAGTTTCACGCCACCTTTACGAGTTGCGTCTCGAAGCATCCCAACCTTGCGCTGTAGCTCCTCACTTGAGTTCTGCCCAAACCACTGAAATGGAGTGTGTGGCTTTGGAACAAATCCCCCGACAGATGCAGTACAGGATGCGGCCTTCGTATAACGCTTACCAATCTCGACAACGTTCTTAGCCAACTCGGCAATACCGAGAGTGTCATCATCCATCTCGGTCGGTAACCCGATCAGGAAATAAAGCTTCATGCGGCGCCAGCCCTGTGAAAACGCGCCATCCACAGCGGCATAGAGGTCTTCCTCTGTAATCAGTTTGTTGATGACCTGACGCAGACGCCACGAGCCTGCCTCTGGAGCGAACGTAAGGCCCGTGCGGCGAATGCGCTGAATCTCACTAGCAATACCGACTGTAAAAGCATCTACACGCAATGATGGAAGCGATACGCCGACATTGCCGCATGCCTCTTCCTGCCCATCGATAATGCCGCTCACTAACTCTCCAATGCCTGAGAAATCAGCACTCGAGAGAGAGGTAAGCGCAACCTCGTCATACCCCGTTCGCTTGAGCCCCTCTGCAACCATCGTTCGTGCCTGCTCGAGTGGACGCTCGCGCACTGGCCTCGTGATCATCCCTGCCTGACAGAAACGACAACCGCGAGTACAGCCACGGAAAATCTCTACGTTTAGGCGGTCGTGGACAACCTCAATGAGAGGGACCAACTGATTCTTAGGGTAGGGCCACTCACCGAGATCTGCGATGGTTCGCTTATCGACGGTAGAGGGAACATCTGGGTAGCGAGGGCGAACCTCGCGAATCGCCATACCGTCATACTCAACTTCATACATCGAGGGCACGTATACGCCCATGATTAGTGAGAGATCGTGGAGCACAGCCTCACGCCCACCGACTCGCCCTGAGCGCTTCCAAGCACCGATGACCTCGGTCATGTCGCCTACTACTTCTTCGCCATCACCAATTACGAAGGCGTCGATGAAGTCGGCCATTGGCTCTGGGTTGAAGGTTGCATGACCGCCGGCAACCACAATCGGGTCCTCGTCTCTGCGGGCCTCAGCACGCACGGGGACTCCGCTTAGGTCTAGGCAGTTGAGAACATTCGTGTAGACGAGCTCGGCTGCGAGCCCAAATGCGATTACATCAAACTCGCCGGCAGGCTTGTGGGTATCGAGGGAGAAGAACGGAACAGACCGGGCGCGCATAAGCGCCTCGAGGTCGGTCCACGGTGCGTACCCGCGTTCGGCGGCAGCGTCGTGGCGTTCATTTAGGATTTCGTAGAGGATCTGAAGTCCCTGGTTGGGCAGCCCGACCTCGTAAGTGTCGGGGTATACGAGAAGCCAGGACACTGCATCGGGGCGGTGGATCGGCACTTGCGCACCGCGCTCCATACCGATGTAACGAGCAGGCTTCTCAACCCTGTCCAGGAGCGGTTCGATCCGCGGCCATAGGGCAGTCATATCAGTTAGACCCTACTAGAGAGGAGCGGGTATCCCCGTTGTGGAGGTTGTGGCGGGCTCGGTGGTACTCGTAGTGGTCGAACTGCTGCTCGTCGAGGTAGATGACGATCCGCTAGGGGTCGTTGTGGTAGTCGATGGGGCCTGGGAGGTAGTTGTTGGGGCCTCATCAGCGAATGGTGGAGGCACATTCGGGCCATTAAGGACGTATACCGCCATCCCATTGGGCATCGCAGCGAATAGCCAGTCGGCTGAGGTCATCGGAACCCGCACACAGCCATGAGAAGCCGGGGTTGGGGGTATCGATAGAGAGCCGTGGACCGCAATATTGCCGTTGAAGTAGGAGGGTGAATAGAGGCGCCCCAGCTCCCCCACCTGCCAGCCGCGTACCTTGCCGCGCACTCTAAAAGCCCCACCAGGTGTGACTGCTACATCGCAGCGTCCCTTGTTACAGAATCGGTTGCCCGAACCAGTAGAGACAGCAACAACCTTGCCCACTACTCCGCCCTGAACATAGAAGAGAACCTGTCGCGCAACATCAACCTCGATATGGGTTCCCCCTGCAGCCGGGACCATTGTGGTGGGGATCTCCGCAGTCGCCAGGCGAGCTAATACATCATCGGTTGCGCGACCGCTCCGGGCCATGCCATTTACTTTCTGAAATGCGTAGACCGCTTGCTGCGTCGCTGCTCCAAAGTTGCCGTTCGCCTCTGGCAGGTCATAGTGGAGAGCGACAAGTCTCTGCTGTAGGGCCAGAACAGCGGGGCCGCTTGAGCCCTGCCCAAGCCCGAGGAGCGGCGCCTTGGTTGTGGTTGTGACAGGGATCGTCGTGGTAGTTGTAGTTGCTTCAGTGGTTGTGGTGGTGCTGCGGCGCTCGCGGGTCGTAGGTGTGACCAGCGAGCCCTGCCGCGACGCGTTAGAGGAGCACGCAATACCAAAGAGCGAGATGACAGCAAGTAACGCAATTAGGCGGATAGGTCTCAAGAGAATCTCCTCATTGAGACATTGGCGACGAGTCCGACACATGCGAATGATACAAAAGCCGATGACCCTCCGTAGGACATAAACGGCAGTGGAATCCCGGTAATCGGCATAATCCCCATTGTCATACCTACGTTCTCAAATACTTGGAAAGAGAACATTGCGACTACTCCGACGCATAAGAGCGCCCCGAAGAAATCATTCGAGACCGCCGCCGTTCGCCATGACCTCCAGACCACCAGTCCGAAGAGCGAGAGGAGCAACGCAGCCCCTAAAAAGCCGAGCTCCTCTCCTACGGCGGTAAAGATGAAGTCGGTGTGCTGCTCTGGAACGTGCCCAAGGCTTGTCTGCGAGCCATTGAATAGCCCTTGCCCAGTTAGACCGCCGTTTCCAATCGCAGTCTTAGATTGCTCAAGATTGTAGGTCGATCTCTGCGTGTCGCCGTTTTGATCAAGGAACGCCGTAAGCCGATCTACTTGATACTGCTCAAGCACTCCAACATTGATAGCAACGACCGCTCCGGTGACGCCGATGAGCGCAAGTACCGCTAGGTGTCGAGCCTTCACTCCGGCTACACCGAGAACCGCGATGATGATTGTCCCAATGACTAAAGCCGTCCCAAGATCAGGCTGGAGCATCACGAGGCCTAGAGGAATCGCTGCGATCCCAAGCACGACAAGTACGCGCCGCACATCCATGTCTCCACGATGCACAGCGGCGTAGGCGGCGGCCATGAGAATTACTGAGAACTTTGCGAACTCCGATGGCTGAATCGCAAAGGGGCCTAGAGCAAAACGCGCCTGGCTTCCATTTACGCTCGAGCCCAACGGAGTAAGTACGAAGGCAAGCATTGCAACAGTGAGCAGGTAGATACCGAGTGCCCACTCTCGCAGGCGGCGATAATCAATGAGGATCGTTACCGCCATGATGATGAGCCCAAGAATTACGAATAGGGCCTGTCGCTTGACGTAATAGAAGGGATCGCCAAAGGCAGCCTCGCCACGCAGGGTTGCCTTGCCTTTAGTTGACGAGTAGATCATCAACAGGCTCAAGACATTCATGATTAGAACCGGGACAATTAGAAACGGATCTAGGTGGCGAAACGGAGATGACTGAAACCGCGCTTTACGGTTACTCATCACCGTGGAGACTGGAGCGATGGTCGCCACTAGTTACCACCTTCATAGGCAAGCGACGCTACGGGGCCAACTGGTAATCCATTCAAGGCCTCAAAAATAGCGCGTGCAATTGGGGCGGCTGTCTCGGCGCCGTATCCGCCCTCCTCCACCACCACTGCGACTACGTAACGAGGGTTCTGAATGGGCGTAAAACCTACGAAGAGAGAGGTGTTCTGCTTTCCAGAAACCTGAGCTGTTCCAGTCTTGCCGCCCACCGACGGAGGCGTCTGCGGATATGGAGCAAAAGCCCCAAACGCTGTCCCGTTGCTCGACCCAACGACGCCACCGAAACCTGCAATCATCGTGTCGCGCGCTGGGACCGGCACCCTGCCTGCATCGACCGCAGGATTCTCTCGAGTTAGGCGCCCCTTGGCATCAAGAACGCGCGAGACGAGACGCGGGGTCGAGAGTCGGCCTCCTGAGGCGAAGGCTTGGTAAGCCATAGCAATCTGCAGCGGGGTCGCAAGCGAGTCGCCCTGCCCAACGGCTAACTGAACATTGTCTCCAGGGAGCCAATCTGGGTATGGAAACGCATCGGGCCTTGCATCGTGTATCCGCTGCTTCCATGCTGAGTCGGGGACACGCCCGGCTGCTTCGTTCGGCAGAGCAATACCTGTGGCGCGCCCGAAGCCGTATAGGCGGGCGGTCTCCTGAATGACGTCTCCCCCACTCTCATTACGCCTCTGCTTAGACCATAGAGAACCACCAATTGTGTAGAAGTAGACATCACTCGAGACAGTGAGGGCGCGCTGGAGACTTATCCTCCCGAATGGCTCAGAGTTTGAGTTAGTAAAGGTCTGCTCAGAGATTTTGTACTTACCTGTGTCCTCGACGGTTGAGTTCGGGGTGATCATCCCGGAGCGAAGTCCCGCAACAGCGGTAACAAGTTTAAATGTTGATCCGGGCGCATATTGACCTGCAATCGCTCGGTCAAGTAATGGGTAGTTGTTGACTGGATCGTTTAGAGCCTTCCAGCGCACGGTAGGAATTCCATTTATGAATTCGTTGGGGTCGAAGGTTGGGTTCGAGGCGAGCGCAACTACCGATCCATCAGTCACGTCAATAACTACGACGGAACCAGCACCAGCCTTTAAGTTGATGAACTTATCTGTACGCGTGATGTCTCTGCGCGTTCTAGCGCTCGCCATGCCATCAGCAAGCGCAGTCTCCGCTACGCGCTGAATATCTAAATCAATAGTTAGTTGGACATCGTGGCCAACTTTGGGGGCGACGCGTCGAACGCTTCTGAGCACGTTGCCAGCGGCATCGACCTGGAACTCTTCTTTCCCAGGGG
The DNA here is from genome assembly GCA_037132095.1 of Actinomycetes bacterium. GTDB lineage: Bacteria > Actinomycetota > Acidimicrobiia > IMCC26256 > IMCC26256 > IMCC26256. The sequence continues at coordinate 4,729 of JBAXPT010000008.1, read as the reverse complement.
TGCCTCGAAGCGTCGACTCGTAGGTGAGCTCAATCCCCTCTTTTCCTATGTCCTCGCCGAGTCCGTACTTGGCAGAGGTTGGTCGTGCTGCGAGTTCATCTTCATTGATCTCGCCTGTGTAGCCAAGGAGATGCGATGCGAGCGAACCATTTGGATACCTTCGAATCGCCATTGGCTCCGCGTTGACACCAGGGAAATCTTCTGAGTGCTCGCTGACAAATGTCAGTGCCTCAATCGGTACGTCTACTGCGACAGGGACAGGGGCGTATGGAGAGACGCGTTGATCTGCAAGGCGCGACTCAAGCGTCTTCGATGGGACTGCCAATAATTCTGAGAGTCGACCGACAACGATCTTCTGTTGCTCTGGGTCAATCCCTCGATCGATGGTGATGACATTGGCTATACGACTATCTGCGAGGACCTTGCCCTTGACATCGAGTATGCGCCCGCGCAGAGGGGCTTCCTGAAGGGTGCGGTAACTGTTGCTCTCGGCCTGAGCCACATACTCTGATCCCTGCGCAATCTGCAGGTACCACAGGCGAGCGAACATCGCCGAGAAAATGGCAACTACAACCACTCCAATGATGCTTAAGCGCAGTCTGGTTTGGTTCATGGGCAAATAGGTTTCATGGGCAGATTGTTTTCATGGGCAAATAGGTTTCATGGGCGGATGGTTTTCATGGCGAGTGTGGCTCACCATCCTTGCCCACTCGATAGGGATGCGGGGCGCGGCCTCTCATCGCTCAAGGCGAAGCGCACCACTGGGAATACCAGCGGGGCAATCAAGGCGTCATAGCAGGCAGCGATGAGCACTGTTCGTGCACTGCTCCAGCCCCAAAGTTGGCCCTGACCAACTATTGCCCCAAGGATAATAAATAGCGTTCCGCCGACGAGACCCGCAACAAAAGTCAGCGCTGACGCAAACCACCATGCACTGCGAAGCACTGCACCTTGGAGCACACCTACGGCGTAACCAACGATTGTCCAGACGAAGGAAGACATTCCAAGTGGAGTCTGAAGGAATAGATCAAGAGAGAATCCGGCTGCGAAGCCAAATACCGAGCCAGCCGCTGGACCAGCGATAAAAGCAACGGCGACCGTCGCAACGAGCCCGATCTCTGGGGCCACCCCAAATATCCGAGCGTGTGGGAATACAGCGGTCTGCAGCAGCACGACAGCAACGAGAATTAAGGTCAACCGAATTATCCGGATCACCCTGCTGACCCCGTTCCAGTCCATAGCAGCACGCGTACGAACTCGATTTGTCTCATATCTACTAAAGGAACAGCATAAATTGTCTGATCGAGATTAGCGGCCAACCGATTTACAGATGCAACTTTTCCAACCGGAAGCCCAGATGGATATGCAGCATTCTGAAGGCCAGAGGTGACGATTAGCTCGCCCTTTTTTACCGTTGTATCTGGTGCAACAAAATCAACACGCATCAGGTTCGACCCAGACCTGCCCTGTGCTACCGCAAAAGTATTTGTAATAGAGAATCGCACCCCTATCCCGGAGTCTGGGTCTGTAATCAATCGGATTGTTGATCGCGAACTAGCGACACCACTAATCCGACCAATTACTCCCTCGCCTGATACGACCGGCATTCCGATCGCTACCCCATCTTTAGTGCCACGATTGATTGCGATTGTGTCCTCAAAGTTGCCAGGAGACGCAGCGATGACCTCGGCTGCGACACTCGGAATACCTGGTGCAAATGCGAGGCTTTGATTCTCGCGGAGAAGGCGGTTCTCTCTCCTCGCTGCTCTGCCGGCGGCAACCCGCCCGCGCGCTATACCTAACTCGCGTTTAAGGCTTTTATTCTCTCGCTCAATGCGCCCTGCCGAGGTTGTGCCGCTCCACCACTCCGAGACAGGTTTGGTTATATCCTCAACAGCGTTTTGAGCGGGCGAGAGGGCATCGCGCGAGATACTTCGAATCGACCCAACTAAACCGCCACCGCCTCCTCGCGAGTCGAGAGTGATGAGGGCTAGTGAGGTAATGAGGAGAAGGATTACGACAACGCGCCGCCGTCCGCCTTTTCGGTATGCCACCATCACCGCTACAAACTAGACGTTATGCGTGCCGAGATGAGATCAGCACCTGCTTGAGAGCCTCAAACTCTTCGAGGCACATCCCAGAACCAAGGGCAACGGAGTGGAGTGGATTATTCGCGACGATGATCGGCATACCGGTCTCGGCCGCCAAACGCTGGTCAAGTCCACGAAGTAATGCGCCACCCCCGGTGAGCACAATGCCTCGCTCCATAATATCGGCAGCGAGCTCGGGAGGAGTCGTGTCGAGGGTTACTTTCACAGCATCAACGATCGCTGATACAGGCTCCTCAATCGCCTCTCGAATCTCACCTGTGCTCACAACAATCGTCTTTGGAAGCCCGGTCACGAGGTCTCGCCCACGAATCTCCGCGTAGAGCTCCTCCTCTAGAGGGAAAGCGCTCGCTAAATCAACCTTGATCTGCTCAGCAGTGCGCTCACCAATCGCTAGCGAGTACTCCTTCTTAACGAAAGCAACGATGGCCTCGTCTAGTTCATCGCCCGCTATGCGAATTGATTCACTAGTGACGATTCCACCAAGTGAAATGACCGCAACCTCGGTAGTGCCTCCACCAATATCGACAACCATGTTGCCGGCGGGCTCGTGCACGGGAAGGCCGGCACCAATCGCTGCGGCCATCGGCTCTTCAATTATAAAAGCCGGCTTGCGCGCCCCTGCATACTCCGCTGCCTCTTGAACGGCGCGCTGCTCAACACCAGTGATTCCGCTCGGGACACATATGACCATGCGAGGCTTGGCCCAGCGGCGCTGATGCACTTTCTGAATGAAGTATCGAAGCATCTTCTCGCAGATATCAAAATCGGCGATGACCCCATCCTTGAGTGGACGTATCGCCTGGATATGAGCGGGGGTTCGACCGATCATTCGCTTCGCCTCGATACCGACAGCTAGCGGGCGTCCATCGCGCACATTGATCGCCACCACCGAAGGCTCGTTCAGGACTATGCCGCGCCCTCGCACATATACAAGGGTATTAGCGGTACCAAGGTCGACCGCCATGTCGCGACCAACTATGGAGGAGAACCACGGGTCTGACACTTGGAGATGCCTCCTAGGCGACATAATTGGAGCAGAGATAAAAGATTTATTAGCAAGCAAGGCATTGATTACTTGCCTAGAGCGCTCGCGTTATGGCCTAAGGCTACGGCCTAGAGAAAAATGAGGCCAGCCGCGGGGCTACTCAACCTCAAATTGAGTCTCCAAATAAAGAGATTTACCCGTTGAATTAACGAATAATCGTAGGCCTAGAGCGGCTATTGCCCTCAGGCGCGCCCTGGGAAGAAGATTGCGATCTCACGGTCAGCAGACTCGTCTGAGTCTGATCCGTGGACAAGATTCTCGCCCATCTCGATTGCAAGGTCGCCTCGAATGGTTCCTGGGGCTGCCTCACGCGGGTTAGTTGCACCAATAAGTGTGCGCATTACCTTGAAGGCCTCGGGCCCCTCAACAACCATCGCAACAAGTGGCGAGCGAGTGATGAAGGAGACCAACTCACCGAAGAATGGTCGCTCAGCATGCTCGGCATAGTGGCGGCCTGCTGTCTCTGCATCGAGAGTGCGCATCTCAAGAGCAGTGATGCGCAGGTTCTTGGACTCAATACGCCCAATGATCTCTCCAACTAAGGAGCGCTCAACGGCGTCGGGCTTGCAGAGGATTAGGGTGCGATTAGTCATGTGGCAAAACTAGCCCGGGATCTTCCTCCGGTGCCTATCCGGTGCCTATCAAGTCGGAACTCAAGGCTGCAGACTCTCTATTCAGTGAAGCTTCAGCGAGCCTTTGGGAGCGATGAGCGGGCTGCCCCAACTACATACAGCGAACCGGTAACAACTATTTGGTCGTCTACTCCGGCATCCTTAATAGCTCGGCCGAGGGCGTCACCAACATCTGGGATCACTAAAACCGAGTCTGCCGCCAGCCCGTAACGCAGCGCAGCATCTGCGAGTAAGTCTGGATCAAGAGCACGGATCGTCTGTGCTTTCGTGCAGATGACGCGATCTGTCTCGGGGTTAGGCGCAAGCGCGGTTAAGAACTCGTCTACGTCTCTCCCGCGCATTGCGCCGACAACATAGGTACGCGCCCTAGAGGAGAAACCCTCATCAAGTGCAGCACGCAGAGAACGTAATCCGTCTGCATTATGTGCCCCATCAAGAATCACTAGAGGAGAGCGCCCAACTACCTCGAGTCTCCCAGGAGAGCGCACGGATCCAAGGGCTTCTTCGACAATCTCCGTCGCGAGTGGCGAGCCGAGGAACAGTTCGGCTGAGCAGATAGCGGTTGCAGCATTTAAGGCTTGGTGCGGACCATTGAGAGATAGGAAAATATCTCGGTAAGTGAACATTGGGGTGGCGATATCGACGAGACGTCCCCCCATCGCGAGCCGATCAGAGAGAACTGAGAACTCTCGCCCTGCGGTAAAGGTCCGGAGCGGGTCGCGTTCGATAAAAATCGGTGCGAGGTTTGGTTGATCGGAGCCGAGTACGAGGGTGGACCCCACCTCAATAATGCCTGCCTTCTCCGTGGCGATCTCCTCGACTGTCTCGCCGAGATACTCGGTGTGATCGAGCCCAACATTGGTGATGACAGAGATCGGTGCGGAGAGCACGTTGGTTGCATCCCACCTTCCGCCGAGCCCTACTTCAACCACTGCTACATC
>JBAXPT010000007.1:0-25140 GCA_037132095.1 Actinomycetes bacterium | reverse complement strand
TGAGAGGTTGCGTATTGGAGCCCTCCGCGAGCCTGAGGTCATACCAAGTGCAATTACTACATCGCTTGCATCAAGAAGCGGGAGGGCGCCATCGGCGATAAGAGAATTGCAACCTGCTGCTACGGGGTTACGGGTTGAGCCAGGCTGTGCGAGTACCGGTCTACCAAGTGCGGTAGCAGCAGCTGCAGTGCTAAGGGCTCCGCCTCTCGTGGCAGCCTCTACGACGACGACCACGTCGGCGAGTGCCGCGATGATTCGGTTGCGCACAGGGAACCGTTCAGGGCGGGGCCCAACGCCGTGGGGGTGCTCGCTCACAATAATTCCATGGCTCCTCACCGATGCATATAACGACTGGTGACTGCGAGGGTATGTGACGTCAAGACCGGTAGCGACTACTCCGATGGTCTGTCCTCCCGCCTCGACAGCGCCGCGATGCGCTGCGGCATCAATCCCGAGTGCGAGTCCACTCACGATTGTTACACCTGCCTCCGCAAGCGTCGCAGCGAGCACGTGGGCATCGGCTACTCCATGAGGGGATGCGGCTCGGGTACCGACAATTGCAACACGCTGCGCCATTAGAGAGCATTCTCTGGCGCCTTCGTTTAGCAGTACCGCAGGAAGGGTTGTGTCTTCTTCCTCAATTGGCCAGTCATCATCGTGGAGGCAACGGAGGCGAGTCCCGTTACGTTTAATGATTCTTGCTGCGCTAAGTACATCGACCATGCGCCACCCTGCAACTATCTGCGAGCGACCCTCGCCGTTGAGGCGCCTCTCATCGCCGATTACCTTGATGGCTGCTCCGCTTGCGAGACCCTTGACCGCATCGATTGGATCCGGCCAAATGTGTAGGGCTCGCTGCAGGCGTGATGGGGTCATTCGCGGAAGCGCCACTAATGCATAAAGAGCAGCCTCCCTCTCGCTCGTCATGGGACGTCCTGACGAAGGTCTGATGCTTGAAGCACGTCATCGGCGGTGATCTCGGAGCGGTCATCGAGATCTGCAAGTGTGCGTGCCGTGCGCTGAATAGCCGCCGCTCCTCTGCCGGTTAGAGAGCCGGACTTAACAGCGTTGAGCCAAACCCCGTGAGCCTCTGCGCTTAGCCCGGCGTATCTTGCTAGTGCGCCGGCAGGTAGATGAGCATTGCGCCGCCAAGGCAGGCCCGCGTACCGAGCGTTTTGTCGTGCGACTGCAGCTATCACGCGCTCGCGCTCCTCCGCAGATGATGCGCCGGGCTTCTCAATTTCTTTAGGTGCTCGCAGCGCCAAGCGCAGGTCAAAGCGATCAAGTAGTGGTGCTGATAGGCGCCTGCGGTATTTCTCTCGCGCTACATCAGAGCATGTGCAGTGGAATGGATCGCGCCCGCATGGGCATGGATTAGTGCAGGCGATGAGTGTGAAGTTGGCGGGGAACTCAAGAGAGCAGGCCTGTCGTGAGATGCGCACAACACGCTCCTCGAGTGGTTGACGAAGTGCATCGAGTGCTTGTGGAGCGAACTCTCCAAGCTCATCTAGAAATAACGCACCGCTTGATGCAAGGGTCACTTCACCGGGGTGAGGTCGGCCGCTTCCCCCTCCGATGAGCGCTGGAGTTGAGGCGCTGTGATGCGGTGCTCTAAAGGGTCTCTTAGTTGCTAGGCGCCGCGCGGGTATCACTCCAGTCGCCGATTGGATGCGGGTTACCTCAAGAGCCTCATCAGGGTCTAGTGGAGCCATGATGGTGGGGAGACGCCTAGCGAGCATTGTCTTGCCGGCCCCCGGTGGACCAGCCATTAGTAAGTGGTGTCCTCCGGCTGCGGCGCATCTAAGCGCCGAGCGAGCGGTCGCCATACCGCGTACCTCTGATAGGTCGAAGCAGCCGTGGGCCTCCTCCATACTTGGTGCCTCTGGGGGCGGTGCGTCGACCTCGGGCCAATCCTCTGCACCAGAGAGCGCAGCCTTGACCCCTGATAGTGAGTGCGCGCAGCGAATCTGAATTCCCGGTATCAGGCTCGCCTCATGTGCATTAGCGCTTGGAACCACGACTGATGTGACTCCAGATCGCGCTAATGCATCGACGAGAGCGAGTGCCCCAGCGACTGGGCGTACCTGTCCGTCGAGCCCGAGCTCTCCGAGAACACCGACCCCATCGAGTGCGGATTGCTCGAGGTCATCGGAGGCGAGCATCAGACCAAGGGCCACGGCGAGTTCGAGGCCTGCTCCACTCTTGCGGACTCCACCGGGTGCAAGGTTGACCGTTATGCGTCTAAGCGGCCACTCAACTTGAGACGAGATCATTGCAGCGCGAACTCGATCCTTTGATTCGCGCCCTGCTGCATCGGGAAGCCCCACAATTGTGTAGGCCGGTAGACCGTTGGATACGTGTACCTCAACGCGGACGAGTTGCCCATCGATTCCATGAAGTGTCGCGCTGCGAACTGAAGCGAGCATTTGGTTCCTCCCAAAAAATGATGCAGATAACGGCTGCAGTCAGTCGTGTTTGATCACGATTGTGAAGTCTCTAGATAAATGCGCCCCAATATTCTGAGGGCTCCCCAATATGTTTAGGGCTCTAGATACTTCTTAAGGGAGGACCGGAAATCCGCGGCTCCTCGACGGTGCTGATCAACTTAATGAATGGGTGGGACACATACGCCGCTCTGTCTCTGCTCTGAGCGTTAGCCTTAGGCTATGCCTTGGGAAATTGACGCCTATGTAGCGTCACTAACCTCCGTTAGTGAAAATACCCACGATGCCTATGCCTCTGATATCGCGCAGTTCATCGAGTGGGCCGAACGCGGCGGTGCTCCGAATCCAGAGGATCTTGACCATAAGGCACTGCGTAGATATCTCGCTTACTTGGATACGCGCGGATTCGCACGCAGATCAATCGCTCGCAAGGCTGCAGCGGTCCGTTCGTACCTTCGATACCTCAAGCGCCAAGGGACGATTGCTACAGATCCTGGTCGCAGTCTCCGCACTCCAAAGGGTGCCGCACGCCTGCCGCGCGTTCCACGCAGTAGCGAGGCAACAGCCCTACTCGACGCCGCTGCAGAGGAGACCATTGATTTGGCCGAGCAGTGGGAGACGAAGAGCATTGGCAGCGCAGAGGATGTAGCAGTAGCTAGGCGCGACCTTGCAGTTCTCGAGGTGCTCTACGGCACCGGGGTTCGGGTCTCCGAATGCTGCGGTTTAAAGGTCAGCGACCTTGATCTGCCTCGCGGATATATCACCGTTCTGGGGAAGGGCTCCAAGATTCGCAGAGTCCCTATTGGAGAACCGGCCTCCGATGCCCTGACAGGCTGGCTTCTAGCGGGGCGACCCCTGCTCGCAAAGCCTGAGACGGAGCCCGAGGCTGTCTTTATAAACCGGCGAGGTCGCCCTATGGGCCCCCGAGATGCCAGGCGGGTCCTAGAGGCGCACCCGCTTCCAGATGGGCGCTCGCTCCACCCACATGCGCTGCGTCATGCTTACGCCACACACCTCCTCGAGGGGGGCGCAGACCTTAGGGTTGTTCAAGAACTCCTTGGCCACTCGGATCTAGCGACCACTCAGACCTACACTCATCTAACCCGCGAGCGTTTGCGCGCTGTCTACGAAGAGACTCACCCACGTGCCTGATGAACCCAAAAAACTAGTTACGAGCGAAGGCGACAAGGATGTCGTTGCTTCGCTATGGGCTGAGTACAAATCAACGGGAGCCGAGCAGGCGCGCGAGCGATTGATCCTTAACTATGCGCCACTCGTCAAATTCGTAGCCGGTCGTGTTGCATCGGGTCTGCCCCAGAGTGTTGACCAAGCCGATCTTGTGTCGTATGGAGTATTCGGATTAATCGACGCCATAGATAAGTTTGAGCCCGAGCGTGGATGGAAATTTGAGACCTACGCGATCTCGCGTATCAAGGGCGCGATTATCGACGAACTGCGATCGATAGATTGGGTTCCGCGTTCGGTTCGAAATAAGGCGCGCGAGGTTGAGCGCGCATACTCAAAACTCGAGGCAGAGTTGCACCGCACGCCAGAGGAGTCTGAGGTCGCCAAGGAGATTGGCGTAACCGAGGCGGAGCTTCAGCAAATACTCTCGCAGATCTCTTACGTTGGAGTAGTTGCACTCGATGAGGTAGTCGGCGGCGGCGAGCAAGGTAGCGGCGGAACCACGGTCGGAGACATGGTCGCCGGATCAGTCGGAGACCCAGTTGCTGCCTTCGAGGTCGAGGAGATGAAGCACATCCTTGCCGATGCAATCAATCGGATGCCGGAGCGAGAACGCCTAGTTTTAACGCTCTATTACTATGAGGGCTTAACTCTCGCGGAGATCGGCGAAGTTCTAGAGGTCACCGAGAGTCGCGTCTGTCAGATTCATACGAAGGCGATCCTTCAACTGCGCTCACGTTTTGTAGAGCCTGAGCGTTCATCTGCCGAGTAGTTAAAAGATCCAGTAGTTGAGGGCCAGTAGTCAAGGGCCAGTAGCAAGTGCAGCAATCGCCGCTCAGCGACCTTGATCGAGAGAACCTTCAGTGAGTTCTCTCCGAACCTCCCCGTTCATTCGTAGGGGCCAGTAGATCTAAGACTGGCAAGTTCGTAGATTGGCAAGGTCGCGCATGAAGTATCTCAGAGCACGCTCCGCAATATTCTTAGTCATAACCGTTTTCGCTTCTCAGAGCGTGCAGCGAGTTGAGGCGGCGATGAACCGTACCGGGGAGGCATGGGGCTCGCCTGTTACGCATAGCCCTCCGGCACTCAGAGGCGCGCCTGGGGGAACCGATGGGCGTGTAGTGAAATTCTTTGTAGCGCCGCGCGTCCCTTGGGGCCCAGGTCATCGAGGTATCGATATTGCGCTACGGCCTGCGTCAGTGGTGCGCTCCGTCTCTCGGGGCACGGTCTCGATGGCCGGGCCGGTGGCGGGGGCAAATAGCGTCGTAATTCGCCACTCAGATGGCACACGTTCTGGATATTCGTTCCTCCTTGCTCTCCTCGTTACAAAGGGGGAGAGAGTCACGAAGGGCGAGGCCCTCGGAATCTCGGGTGGAACTGGCCCGGGGCACCTAGATCCAGGGGTGCTCCACCTGTCATGGAGAGTCGGAGAGGAGTACCGAGATCCGCTCTCCCGGCTGGCGCCGAGGGCATGGCATTTCGCCCCTTAGCGTTTGGAGCCCCCGGCCCGGAGAGTCTGGGGTAAGCGCGGCTACACTCACCGCCGTCCCCGGCACTCCGTCGGGGCGACTTTCACGCCCGTCGACCCGACGGTCGCTGCCACCAGGTAGTGCGGGACGGGCGGTTGAACAACCGAGGGAAGGATGAGATTGTGGCTGTAGTCACGATGAAGCAATTGTTGGAGTCAGGGGTCCACTTCGGACACCAGACGCGTCGTTGGAACCCGAAGATGAAGAGATTCATCCTTGGTGAGCGAAACGGCATCTACGTAATCGATCTTGAGCAGACTCTTGATCGCATTGATACTGCATATCGCTTTGTGCGTACGACAGTTGAGAACGGCGGAACCGTCCTCTTTGTTGGTACGAAGAAGCAGGCTCAAGAGCCAGTGCAGCGCCATGCAGATCGTGTTGGCCAGCCTTATGTCAACTTCCGTTGGCTCGGTGGCATGCTCACAAACTTCACCACGGTGCACCAGCGCGTAGGCAAGATGCGCGAGATGGCACGTATGGAGGAGACCGGCGAGGTTGATCTAATGATCAAGAAGGAAGGCCTAAAGCTGCGTCGCGACCTAACGAAGCTTCAGCGCAACCTCGGTGGAATCCGCAACATGGAGAAGCTCCCAGCAGTTGTCTTCGTTATCGACACGAAGAAGGAGCACATCGCTGTTACCGAGGCGAACCGTCTTGGTATTCCTGTTGTTGCCGTTGTGGACACGAACTGTGACCCCGACATCATCACCTTTGCCATCCCAGGTAACGACGACGCCATGCGTTCAGCCGACCTGATGTGCCGAGTAATCGCAGATGCTGTTGAGGAGGGTCGCTACCTCGCTTCACGCAAGGGGGCACGCCCTGGAACAAAGGCCGAGGCGCCTGTAGCTCCTGTGCTTACTCCTGAGGAGAAGGCAGAGCGCGCTGAGACCCAGGCCAAGGCTCGCAATGAGGCAGCGGCTGCTCAGGCAGAGCGCGAGCGACGTCTAGAGGAGTCCAAGGCGCAGGCCGCAGCGGCTCCAGTCGAGGCTGCTGTCGAGGAAGTTGACCCAGCGGTTGAGACCGTAACGGGATCAGGCACGGAGGCCGGCTAAGCGTGGGTGAATACACAGCTAAAGACGTAGCTGCGCTCCGCAAGGAGACCGGCGCCGGAATGATGGACTGCAAGAAGGCGCTTGAGGAGACCTCTGGCGGGCTTGAAGACGCAAAAGACTGGCTACGCAAGAAGGGGCTCGCAGGGGCCACAAAGCGTGCTGGCCGCTCTGCCGATCAGGGAGCAATCGATGTCTCTGTTAATGGCGGAGTCGCTGCGTTAGTTGAGCTCACTGCGGAGACCGATTTCGTTGCTAAGAGCGAAGACTTCCGCGGACTTGTAGCGCGCTTAGTCGCCCAGGTATCAGCTAACGGAGACGCCGGCCTAGCCGAGCAGCCTTTTGAGGGCACGACTGTTGGAGAGTACGTAACTCAAGCAGCGGCACGCCTTGGAGAGAATGTTGGCATCGGTCGCGTTGTTCGCTACGAGACAACTGACGGACTCGTAGATTCTTACAAGCACATTCAGAATGAGCGTGGAGTCATTGGCGTGCTGGTTGAGCTCTCCGGAGTAGATGCATCCAACGCTGCTGCGATAGAGGTTGCTCATGATGTAGTGCTGCACATCGCTAGCGCTGCTCCTCGTTACACGACACGGTCTGATGTACCTGCAGACGCTATTGAGCGTGAGCGTGCAGTGCTTACCGAACTAACTCGCAACGAAGGCAAGCCGGAAGCCTCTATCGAGAAGATTGTTGAGGCTCGCCTTAACTCCTTCTACAAGGACTATGTCCTCGAGGAGCAGGGATTCGTTAAGGACCCCAAGGTCACGGTCGGCTCTCTTGTATCCGGGCTCGGCGGCGCGGCTGCCATTAAACGCTTTGCTCGGGTGAAGATCGGCGAGGAATAGTCATCGTCGCTACCAACACCCGAGATCTTGCCGACTCTGGAGCATTCCAGAGAGTGGTGCTGAAGCTCTCGGGTGAGGCGTTTGCAGACCCGGCGACTGGGTTTGGAATCGATGCTTCGATTGTGGCTCGCATAGCTGAGGAGACTGCAGAGGCGGCAGCCGAGTTCGAGGCTGAGATAGCTGTAGTCGTTGGTGGCGGAAACATCTTCCGTGGAATGGCAGGGGCGACTCGTGGAATGGATCGCGCTCGCGCCGATTACATGGGGATGCTTGCGACCGTAATAAACGCATTAGCTCTTCACGATGCATTCGAGGCCGTTGGTCAGCAATCTCGTGTACAGACAGCGATCACGATGGCTCAGGTAGCGGAGCCCTACATACCGCGTCGAGCGATCCGACACCTCGAGAAAGGACGCATCGTTGTATTCGCGGCCGGTACCGGAAACCCCTACTTCACGACCGATACAACTGCAGCGTTGCGCGCAGCAGAGATTGGTGCCGGGGCTATTTTGAAAGGTACCCACTCTGGTGTTGATGGAATTTACTCTGCAGACCCAAGGCTTGATGCTGAGGCTGTGAAGCTCACATCGATCTCGCATCTAGATGTGTTAAACCGAGGCCTGAAGGTAATGGACTCAACCGCAATTACATTCTGTATGGATAACCAACTTCCGATCATCGTCTTTGATGTATCGGCCCCTGGGAATATTCGGCGGGTATTCCAGGGAGAGCCAATCGGCACACTGGTGCACGCAAAGGAGAGCTGAGATGCCAAGCGTTCCAGAGATAGTTAAAGAGTGCGAAGAGAACATGAGGAAGGCTGTAGTCCACCTTCAGGAAGAGTTCGCAACTGTGCGTACCGGGCGCGCCTCCTCGGCAATGGTTGAGAAGATTCGTGTCGAGTACTACGGATCTGAGGTTCCGCTTCAGCAGTTGGCGAGTTTCTCCGTGCCTGAGCCGCGAGTATTGGTAGTGGCGCCGTTCGACAAGACTGCGTTGAAAGATATTGAGAAGGCCCTACAGTCGAGCGATCTTGGAATTACTCCTTCGAATGACGGTTCAATTATTCGTCTTACCTTTCCTCAGTTGACCGAAGAACGGCGCAAAGAGTTGGTCAAAATGGTCAAGCATCGGGGCGAGGACGGGAAGGTAGCGGTTCGCAATGTGCGTCGCTCGGCTAAGCAGTCTTTCGAGGCGCTAGAGAAGGACGGAGGGATCTCACGTGACGAGTTGGAGCGCGTTGAGAAGGATCTCCAGAAGACGACAGACAAGGTCATTGCCGAGATCGATGAGATGCTTGTGCATAAAGAGAGAGAACTTTTAGAGGTTTAAGGCCTAGATGTTCGGGGTCTATTGCCAAGTTCCCGGCGATCTAGACCTTGCCCGTCTAGCCTCAGCATGATGCGGAATAGGGGGTACCTGTGAACGACCGCTTCGAAGGTGACGAGTTAGGGATATCGAAGGAGGAGCCGCTTAGCGGTTCCGATGGTGTGCGTATCATCGCGCCCGAAGAGGCACGATCAGTCGTTGAGGCAGGTCTCGCCGAGGGGCATGCTGTCGAGATCGACGAAGATCCTGAATCTGCTAGTTCGCTTGGGCTTTTGTTCCCGCCTGCCGGAGAGTCCTCGCACCCAACTGCATCGGTGCGCTCCATTACTCCTCCACCGCGCTTAGTGCCGACTGAGGCAGTCCCAGAGAGTGCCCCGCTCGCATCGGAGGGTGTCCGTATCGTCGGTGCTACTACCGCAGGCGAGGCAACCGGAGAGGTTCCCGCTGTCTTCACGCCCTCGCTAACGCAGCAGGCATCTAGCGAAGAAGTCGCGCAATCCCTTGAGGGCACGGAGGCTGGCGACCTTCCGCAAGACCTTCCGCAAGACCTGCCGCACTGGAGCGAACCCCCTACGGGGGAGCATGCAGTGATTGGCGCTGTTGACTCAACGGATGCACCGCGCTTCAGATCGGGTGCAGACGACTGGGATCAAGTTGATGACGCAATCGTCGTTGATGAGGATTCTGGCGACGATGAGCCCGGCGGCTTTATCGCAACGGTTGCCTCCGATGATGATGCAGCATTCGCTGCTGAGGTAGAGGCTCGTCGGAGAGTGCGCTCAGTAAACTCACAGGGTGGGGGAGCCCGCCCAGCGGTCGTGGCCTCCGCCCCTGCAGATCTAACGACTCGTCTAATAACAGGTGCAGCGATTGCAGTGCCGGCACTCATTTGCTTCAAACTGGGGCGCACCACCACGGCCTTACTAGTAGCGGTCATTGTCGGACTTGCTGCGCTTGAGTTCTTTGATGCAATGAGAAAAGTCGGATTTCGCCCAGCAACACTCATCGGGGTAATTGCCTCTGTAGCGATTATTCCGATTGCGTTTACTCGTGGCGAGTTCGCATATCCACTAATTCTCTCGATGGTTGTCTCCTTTAGTCTCTTGTGGTTCCTCTTTCGTGCAGGACCCGGGAGACCGCTTGTTGGGATATGCGTGACAATCGGAGGTTTTGCGTACATAGGCGGTCTGGCCGGTTTCGCTGGTTTGATGCTTGGCTACTCCAACGGCATTGGCTTAGTAATCGGACTCGCAATCTGCGTAATTGCATATGACTCTTTTGGCTACTTATTTGGGAAGAAGTTTGGGCGCACCCCACTATCTCCTCAGGTATCTCCAGGTAAAACACTTGAAGGGCTAGTCGGCGGTATGGTCGCCTCGATTGTGGTTTCCGTTCTTGTTGTCTCGCATATTCACCCTTGGGGCGGGATTGGCAACTCCTTCCTTCTCGGGCTCACCGTCGCAGTAGTCGCTCCCCTTGGAGACCTCTGCGAATCCATGATCAAGCGCGATCTTCGGATCAAAGATTTTGGGAGCATTCTTCCCGGGCACGGTGGAGTTCTTGACAGATTTGATGCGTTGTTGTTTGTTCTCCCGGCCGGGTATTTTCTGGCCCGTGCGCTCAAACTCGGCTGAGGCACCTGTCGCAGAATGCTGGGCGTCGGCAGTGGTGTCACTCCAAAACTAGGCCGAGAATTATGCGTAAGGTCGAGTAATTGAGACGCGTCGTGATTCTGGGATCAACCGGTTCGATCGGCACGCAAGCCCTAGATGTAATTCGTAGTCATCGCGATGAGTTTGAGGTTGTAGCACTCAGCGCTGGTACCAATCAAGATCTGCTAGCGCGTCAAGCGAGCGAGTTTGGCGTAGCGCCAGAGCGAGCACGGTGCGCGGGCGACGACTCGCGCATACTCGAGGAGTTTGCATCCCTAGATGATGTAGATGTGGTGCTCAATGCAGTTGTTGGGTTCGCCGGGTTGCCCGCGACCATAGCTACTCTCCGGGCCGGTAAGCGGTTGGCGTTAGCGAACAAGGAGAGTTTGATAGCAGGCGGGCCGGTAGTAGCAAAGGTACGCGACTCTGGTGGCGGGGAGATCGTCCCTGTCGACTCCGAGCACTCAGCGGTATACCAATGCCTTCGTTCAGGGGCTAGTAGCGAAGTCTCCAAGATTGTTTTAACCGCCAGCGGTGGACCATTTCGCGGGCGGTCTCGTGAGGATCTCGCGGGTGTGACAATTAAAGAGGCACTCAATCACCCAACTTGGTCAATGGGCCCAAAGATCACAATCGACTCGAGCACCCTGATCAATAAAGGCCTCGAAGTAATCGAGGCACATGAGCTCTTCGGTGTCTCGTACGACCAGATCGAGGTAGTCGTTCATCCTCAATCGATTATCCACTCGATGGTCGAGTTTCAGGATGGTGCCACTATCGCGCAGCTCTCAATGCCTGATATGCGCCTCCCCATAGGCCTCGCACTTGGAGCCCCTGAGCGCCTTGACCAAGCTTTCGGGTCCTTGGATTGGGCCAGCCTCTCCGAGTTGACGTTTATGGAGCCAGATCGGGACGCCTTCCCTGCTCTTGACCTTGCATATGCAGCGGGGCGCGCCGGTGGATCGGCACCTGCAACTTTAAGTGGAGCGAATGAGGTAGCGGTGGAGGCGTTCTTGAATGGGCGGATTTCATGGATCTCAATCGCAGATATTGTCGGAGAGGTATTAAATCTAGGAACCGGGAACATCTCAGAGGTTGAAGACGTTCTAGAGGCAGACAGGGTTGCACGCGAGCGGGCAGAGCGAGTGCTCCAAACCAGTTTTTAGTAAGACAGATTTTCCAGGTTTTTGGATTTAGGGCTCTACGAGACTTAAGGATTTGAATAGATGAAGGACCCTTTGGGCGATGCACCACCCGTTGATTCTCGGCGGGCAATTCTTGGCGTCTCCGTAGCGATTGCATTGTTCGTTGTATTAATTTTTGTGCGGCCTTCAATGGCGATGACTATCGCAATTGCGATGGGGCTCATATTTACGATCATGCTTCACGAGGCTGGCCACCTAATCGCAGCGAAGCGCGGAGGTATGAAGGCAACAGAGTTCTTCGTTGGTTTCGGGCCGCGGCTCTGGTCGTTCCGGCGTGGAGAGACTGAGTATGGGATTAAAGCAATCCCTGCCGGTGGATATGTACGCGTAATCGGAATGACCAATCTCGAAGAGGTTGAGCCAGAGGATGAGGCCCGCACCTATCGCTCTGCGCCCTACAAGCGCAAAATGGTGATGATCCTTGCGGGTGTAACAGTAAATCTGCTCCTCGCTTATCTCTTTACCTTTGCAATCCTTGTCGGCAGGGGCCAAGACTCTGTCTCAACTCGCATCGGGACTGTATCTGCTGAGTCTCCTGCTCAGATTGCAGGTATGAAGCCTGGAGATCGTCTGCTCTCAATTGGGGGAGTGGAGATCTCAGACTGGGACGCAGTCTCTCCGCTCGTGCGCGCAGCGGCCGGTAAGCCGACGGAGATTGAGATTGAGCGAGATGGAGTAACCAGAACCCTCATCGCTACTCCAGAGGTGATCGATGGCGTTGTGCGAATTGGGATAACGGCATCCATCGAGACAAACCGTGTTCCAGTTATAACGGCGGTTGGCCGCTCTGCCACGGTAATTGTGAGAGGTGCAGGCCAGACCGTCACAGCGCTAGGTGACATCATCTCCCCGAGTGGGGTCTCCAGGTACACCAAGACTGTTACGAGCCCAGGTGCCAAGGGAGGCTTCTCTGAGAATGAGCGCCCAAGATCTGTCATCGGGATAGTCGCCGATGGTGGGAGTCTGGTCGGGAACGACTTCTGGGGATTACTCGGACTCCTTGCCGCGATCAATGTGTTCCTTGCGCTCTTCAACTTGATTCCGCTCCTGCCATTCGATGGTGGGCACGCGGTAGTTGCCACCTTCGAGGCGGCTGCATCCAAGATTCGTGGAAAGCGTGTCGTGATTGACCAGCGGCACCTTTTCCCGGTGACCGCAGTGGTTATCTTCATGTTGTTAATGCTTGGGCTCTCAACTATGTACCTTGACCTGCGCAGCATCGTCTCGGGAACCTGAACTATCGGTCACATATGGGGGCTCCGGTCTGACCTAGCAACGATCTAGTCGTAGGCTGTAACCAATGGATGAGCCACTGCGAACTACCCGATCAATCAGGCGCGTTACTCGACAGTTGATGGTCGGAAAAGTCCCGGTTGGGGGCGACTCACCAGTAACGATTCAGTCGATGACCACAACCAAGACCTCCGATGTTGAGGGGACCTTGGCTCAGATCTACGCACTCGCAGCAGCAGGCGTTGACATAGTGCGTTGCACCTGTAACGACGAAGCCGCTGCAGAGGGCCTTGCACATATTGTTCCGCGTTCACCGGTACCGATCGTCGCTGATATCCACTTTCAATATCGACTTGCGCTAGCCGCTATGGAGGCAGGCGTTCATGCCCTTCGCCTTAACCCCGGAAACATCCGCAAGGCAGAGCACATCAAACTCGTTGCGAGTGAGGCCAAAGATCGAGGGCTTCCGATTCGCATTGGTGTAAATGCCGGGAGTCTTGACCCTGATATCGCAGAGCGTTTCGGTGGATCAACCCCAGAGGCGTTAGTTGCCTCGGCGATGCGTGAGCTTGAGTTGTTTGGCGAAGTGGGTTTTGAAGACTGCAAGATCTCTGTGAAGTCATCCAATGTTGCAGTGATGATCGACGCATACCGTCTGCTCTCTGAGACTGTCGACCACCCTCTCCATCTTGGTGTAACCGAGGCCGGCCCTCCCCCTGCAGGGTTGGTGAAGTCGACAGCTGGGATCGGCACTCTTCTTGCTGAAGGTATCGGCGACACGATCCGCTACTCGCTTACCGCAGACCCTGTTGAGGAGGCGAGAGCAGGGCGCACCCTTCTTGAGGCGTTGGGTCTTCGCGAACGCCGGGGACTCGACCTGATTGCCTGCCCGTCTTGCGGTCGCGCCGAGGTGGATGTGATCAAGATAGCGAAGGAGGCGATGGCGGCGTTTGAGTCACGAAACATCCCACTGCAGGTTGCTGTAATGGGCTGCGTGGTAAATGGCCCAGGTGAGGCGCGCGAAGCCGATCTGGGAATCGCAGCGGGCAAGGGGAGAGGGCATCTATTCGTCAAGGGGCACGTCGTGAGGGTTGTCCCTGAGGATGAGATGGTTGCGGCATTGATCGAGGCTGCAGAGCGCATCATGGAGGAGGGCATTGAGGCTGTGATTGCCTCCGCAGAGGTCGGAGCAGCCGAGGAGGCAGAGGCGGTTCGCGTCGAGCTTCTTGGGAGCCAGGGCGATGACGCAAATAACTCTGCATCACGCGTGGAGCGTATTCGCCAGATCGTCGAGTAACGCAGCGCTAATAGTTAACTTGCTTGGTTCAACCTCGCTGAAGGTTACGTGTGGCTCGTTTTAACTTCGCACCTCTCAGGGAAGCGAACGCGAGACGCTCTTCACGGTATTGGTCTACGAGAGTGTCTTCTAGAGGCTCAAGCACGCTTTTTGTTACGTAGGCAATTAGGTAGTCAGCTAGCGCTGGATTTCGCGCAAGAGCCGGGCCGTGTAGGTAGGTTCCGATGACTCCATCTCGCAGCACTCCGTCTACACCATTGCCGTTCCCCATACCTGCGATAACTCTGCCGAGTGGAGCCTCGCCGGGGCCAAGGAGAGTGCGGCCACCATGGTTCTCGAAGCCAGTTAGTAGTGGCAGACCTGAGGCTTGAGAAGGCTCAATTACTACCTCTCCGATGATTCGGTCGCTCCCGGCGGTTGTAACCATGTCTACAAGTGAGATCCCCTGAAGCTCAGATCCATCGGCTGCCGCATAGCTATTACCCAGTAGTTGAAAGCCAGCACAGACAGCAAAGATTGCAGAGCCGGCAGTTAATGAACGCTCAATCGAAGACTTAGCGAGTCTTAACCCCTCGGCCGCTGCGACCTGAGCGGCATCCTCGCCACCACCAAGCAGATAGATATCGCACGATTCCGGTATCGAACTCCGTGCATCTACTTCAATGACTTCGGCGGTGATCCCGCGTGCGCTCGCACGATGAGCAAGTACAAGAGCGTTGCCTCTATCGCCATAAGTGCCGAGAAGGTCGGGATAGATAAGAGCGATACGCAGTACGGACTCCATCACCAGAACCTCTTGGTCAAGTGAGTGAACTGTGTGTAAGAAGCGATTATGTCTACCTCATTGCCACCTGCGGCGAGAGCGGCCTTGAGCGGGTCGGCCTCAACGATGCACTCGATACCTGCGTAACGAAGCCGTACCGCCACATCTAGCGCGCGCTCTCCACTTGCAACCACGCTCAGGCCTTGAAGTACCTCAAAATTAACGTCATACAACCAAGAAGTATCACGACCGTCAGCGATGTGGGCGTTTACTGCGAGCACAACTCCGGCATCGCGCCCCTCGAGCCAATTGAGTACCTCTGTCCATCCCGCAGGGTTCTTTGCAAGAATCACACGTGCCTCGCGGTCATCATCGAGGCGGTGTTTGGAGAATCTGCCAGAGACAACCTCAACGCTGCTCATAGCCTTGATTGCGTCCTCTGCAGGTATCTCAAAGTGTGCCTCTGCGACTGTGGCTGCGAGGGCGGCGTTCATGAGATTCCATGCTCCAGGTATGGAGAGGTCGAGGTGGATTCTTCGCTCGCCTGCAATAAAGTACTCGCCGTCAAGTCGGTAATCTGCTTGAGGCTCGCAGAATGTGCAGGAACTGCACTTGAATCCATCGTCGCTCCATGTAAGGAGTTCGCTGCACTGCGGGCAGGTAGTCGCGTCATGTATCCACGGAATCCCTAGTGCAACCCAGGTGACTCTTGCCGGAAGCGCTGCGAATACAACATGAGGATCAGAGGAGTTTGCGATTACATGACGCATGGGGTCTGCCTCTGTAATCGCGCGCCAGCGTTTGACTATCGCGTTGACCTCGCCCGAGCGATCTAGTTGGTCTCGGCTTAGGTTGCCAAATACCAGTAGTTCTGGTGAGAGCGGATCAACGACATGTGTGAGCCAACGCTCGTCGACCTCAAGAACCGCAACCGATGCAGCGTGCGGAGCAGCTAGAGCACCGGTTACCCCGCTGGCCATATTTGCACCGGTGTGGTTGGTCACGACATCTATCTCTGCGGCGCGCAGAATGTCAGCGATTAGCCGTGTAGTGGTCGTCTTCCCGTTCGTCGCAGAGACGCAGATCACCCTGTCCTGTGACCCAAGTTTGGTAAGGAGTCCAGGGTCGATGGCGAGCATTATCCGCCCGCTTACTTGTGTGCCTGCACCTCGCCCTGTAACCCGAGAGGCCCAGCCTGCTAGGCGACCAACGGTGATCGCTGCTTGGCTTCGGGCTCTACTCACCTGCGCATCATCGCACCAATCGAGCTAGTGCGGTGCAATCGTTACCTCAGTCGTGTATTCCGCACTCTGTTTTATCGATGCTGGACCAGCGACCGGAGCGCGAATCGTCCCCAGTGGTCTGGCGGGTACACGGCCAGCAACCTATAGATGCATACCCGCGATCACTAAGCGGGTGCACCGGCAGGTCGTGGTCCTTTACGTAACCTTCGATATCGAGATCGGTCCAGGTTGCGATTGGATTCACCTTCACAATTGCGCGCCCAATGTCATAGGAGACAATCGGAGCGTTACGTCGCTGCGCGGTCTCGCTGCGGCGTAGACCAGTCATCCAAGCATCACGCCCAAGAAGTGCTCTCTCTAGCGGCTCAACTTTGCGAGCCTTGCAGCACGCGTCGGTATCTGTCATCCACTGATCCTCGGTCGCATTTACAGGTGCCATGATCTCAACATCAAGGTCGTAGCGCCGCCTGAGTTGCTCTGCATACCAGAGCGTCTCGGCAAAGTGGTACCCGGTATCTAGAAAGACGACCGGCAACCCCGGCACTGTGCGCGCTACTAAATCAACAAGTACTGCATCTTGGAACGATGATGCGAGCACAATCCGATTCTCGAAGGTCTCGGCTGCCCATACAATTATGCGGGATGCAGGGGAGTTCTCAAATGCTTCGTTGGCGCGCGATATCTCTGCAAGGTCCGGAGTATTGAGGCGTGGGAGTTCTAGCGAGTGGGTCATGTTGCGCACTCGCCTGCCCCGACCTCGGATACGTAAGGTCCTGTCTCGTCGAAGTCGGTGTAGAACTCTGGGTGCTCATCGGGGTCGGGGAAGACATCAAGATCAACGAGGGTCGAGCCGATCGCCTGGGCTCCGCCACTTCGATCTAGCCAGCCACCGAAGGTCTCGCCTGCAGTTCGCTCCTCAGCGAAACGCCCAACAACGCGCACAACTGCTTCGCTGGCAGCCTTTGCGGGGAGCTTCGTGGCCTTAGCCCCGAAACCGATCTCCATCTCGCCGACTCGTCCACCAAGAAGCATCTGATATCCGGGAGCGGCGCGGCCATGTGCGCGACGCTCAAGGCCAAAGAAGCCAATATCAGATGTGTGGTGCTGTCCGCAGGAGTTGGTGCATCCAGAGATGTTGACGCGTACTCCTCCAACCTCGGAGAGGCCCGCCTCCTCAAGTGCCCGTGCAATGTCATCGCCGAGCCCGCGAGACTGCGTTACCGCGAGGTTGCAGGTATCCGCACCGGGGCACGAGACCACATCGCGTGCGAGCTCTGCACCAGGGGCACCGAGGTTTAACGCAATGAGGCGCTCATGAACAAGCGGTAGGTCGCCCTCGGCGAGACCACGCAGCACAAGGTTCTGACGGTTGGTTATGCGCATCTCGCAGGCGAGTTCGCGCTGGAGTGCCGCGAGGCCCCGAAGCTGCGCCGATGTCAGGTCACCGAGGTGGGCATGTGCATAGGCGCTGACGGTTTTGTTGGCGCGTCCGCGAACAACATTCGCCATATCCCAGCGGCGGAATGGGTCTAGGCCATTGAGGGTTACCTGCACGCCTCCATCTGCGGAGACTGCGGTACCGGTACCGGCGGGAGAGTCGCCGTTGGTGCGAACAATCACGGGCACTCCACCTGGCCAAGTTGCAGAGGCTCGAAGAAACTTGCGCTCCTTGATGATGCGCTCGCGCACTTCCTCGATACCCATGTTCTCGACGAGCCATTTCATGCGGGCGCGTAGTTTGTTATCGCGGTTTCCGTAGTGGTCGAAGGTGCGCAGGATCGCCTCGATAGTGGGGAGCAGATCCTCTCGACTCGTGAACTCCTCTAGCGCCTGTGCGGGGAATGGATTTGCTCCAAGGCCGCCCGCAAGGAACACACGGAATCCGGGCTCAACGGTTCCGTCTGCGCGTGGCTGCGAGACTGCGATTACGCCAACATCGTTGAACATTGCTTGCCCACAGTCAGTTGCGCATCCAGAGAAGTTGATCTTGAACTTTCGTGGAAGACGCTGTGCAATTGGGTTGCGAAGAAAGAGGTCTGCAGTTGCCTGCGCCCATGGAGTGATGTCGAGTACCTCGAATGGGCACGCACCCGCGAGGTGGCATCCAGCGACGTTACGCACGGTGTCGCCGCAGGCTTCGCGAGATGTGAGTCCAACTGCCGCAAGTTCGCGCAGCACGGCCGGCGTCTCACGAAGCTCTACGAAGTGAAACTGAATATTCTGTCGAGTGGTTAGGTGCCCCCAGCCGCGCGAGTACTTATCTGCGATATCAGCGAAGGCCTCGAACTGCTCTGGTGTTACCCCTCCATATGGGATCTTCACCCTGATCATCTGGTTAGTGCCGCCCTGGCGCTGTCCATAGATTCCTTGGTTCAGACGCGAGACACGAAAGACGTCTTCATCTAGGTCGCCTGCTAGGTACTCCTCAATATTGGCGGCGAAGCGATCGATCTCCTCGGCTACTTCACGATCAAATTGCTCGCTTGAGATAGGTGCGCTGGAGATAGGGGAGGCGGGGGAGGTAGAGGTCATGGGGCTGCAGGTTACGCGACTCTTGGCCTAAATACCAATAAAGAGGTCAGGAATTTTTCCGACCTTTTAGGTCAGGTTTATAAAACCCTTCTGTCATAAGGGATTATTGCCAAAAAGGGGCTTAATTTATGCCCTTAGTTGGCGCTGATTTGAGAATTCTCAACTTCTTCATGGGTCCTGGGTAACTCTGCAGGTTGCCTTGAGAGCATGCGCACTGCGACGCCGATTCCAGCTACGCCGACGACAACGAGCCCAATGGGGACGGCGCGCCCACCGAACTCTGAAGCGATTAACCATGGCGCGTAGATAGCAAATGCAACCAGTCCAAAGCCAGCGACGATCGAGCGCTTATATACGGTGCCGAGCGAGATGCAGATAACTCCAATGACCACTCCGACTATCAGTCCGCTTAGTTGCCAAGTTGTTGTAAGTGCCACTCCCGTCAGAGCGAGCATCACTGAGCCAGTCGTATGTGAAACCCAGCGGTCAATCTCCTCTCGTTGCCATCCCCACAGGATCAGAGCAGCGCCGAAGACAGCGAAGCCCAATGCAACTACTGCCTCTACCCACGACCCCCGAGTCATCACGATGGCAGTAGGGACCGCTTGAAACAGAGCAAGTAATCCAACTACAAGAAGGACCGGACGCTTATCGAGGCCGCCTGCAATGATTAGTAAGGCCGCTATAGCCACCGCTGCGGGGAATGCAAACATCGGCCATTCGCCACTCCCCGGGTAAGGAGACACTGCTGCGAGAATTGCCCCAAGGGTTAGCGCTAGCGCAGTAGGCGGAAGTAGGTCTCTGCGCGCACTGAGGATCCAAATCACGCCGAGAAGAATTAACGCTCCGGCGGCGACTCGACCATGCGAATCAAGACCATGCGAATCAATTAGTAACGAAGCTCCGGTTACAAGCGCAACGCACGCAGCGAAGAATCCAAGCTGCTGTAGTGGTAGATCCCGTCTTCGATAGAGAAACCACCCAACAATGGTCAGTACTACCCCAATAATCAACGCAGTTGCCTGGGGGGAAAGGTTAGATACTCCAGCGGCTTGGAGCCCCACTGCTACCGCCAATGCTGCCGCTCCGAGGAATGCAACCACCTGATGTAAGCGCCACCATGTAGGCCCAGTATCAGGGTGCACGAATCTGCTGGCAACGAGCAAGAAGACTGCAACACATCCGGCGAAGACTGCGCCGGCTTGAGGAGTTAAGTCGAATCGATTGATCATGAGGCCGATACCGACCGCAGCGAGTAGAGCGCCGCCGTAGGCGAGGGCCTCTGCGACTACAGGTGCTTGCTGGGCCGGCTCGAGCGCAGGGGGAGTCTGAGTTCTTTCGTACCCGAGAATTGCTTCAATCTGGACTTCCTCGACGAGTCCGGCAATCTTCCAGCGCTCTAGCCACGGAGCCACTGCAGCAGAGGTATCAAGGCGTTGAGATCCGGATTGTTTGGAACCGCTGTGTCTTGCTAGGTAGATAATTCCTGCGACGATGAGTATCGGGATCGCGAGCGTAATCATCTTCACCTCTAAGTCTCAGAGCGTCAACGGGTTGAAAACACTTCGTACTTGGAGATCATCTCCACTTGCGCTTAAGACACTACCTCGGGTGCAAGCGATGCGGTATCGTTCGATCAGCGCAAGGGCAGGTTCGCGAAGTGCAAGGGCAGAGCATTTGGAAATTTCATCGAAGTGCGTGGATAAGACCGTCGTGGATAAGACCGTCGCGGATAAGACCGTCGCGGATAGAACCCTGCCGGACAAATCGTCTCGAACTTTTGTTGTCCCGGTACTCCTGATTGCAAGCATCGCGCCGCTTATTGCAGCCTTGATTAATGCATGCCTTAGCGAATGGGTGCCTTTTGGGGATTTTGCGATCATCAACATGCGTATACGCGATGTTTGGAGCAGTTCCACACCCTTAACAGGGTTGTATAGCCGCCCAGGGTGGAACCACCCAGGGCCGATGATGTTCTGGGCATTGAGCCCGTTCTCTGTTCTTAGTGGGGGATCAGCGCGATGGGTTCTCATTGGGGGTGTCGTAATTGCAGCAGGATTTATCGCAACGGCGTTATTTCTTGCCTTCCGGCAGAGTAGATCGCTCTTCGTATTTACCGCTCTGCTCTTGCTTCTGTCGCTGAGGGCCTTGCCATCTCAGGTCGTGTTCGAGTACTGGAACCCCTTCATGCCGCTACCCGCGCTGATCCTCTTGCTTGTTCTAGGGCTGCGCGCAGCCGCTGGAAAGTCCCGAGACCTCATCGGACTAGTCGTTGTTGGCTCGTTTGCAGTCCAGACCCATATTGGCACTGCGCTTGTAGTGGTAGCGATCGGAGTATTTGCGTTTGGCTGCGTTGCTCTTGATGCTCTTCGTGAACGTGTTTTACCCGTTCGGTTTAGGTCGACTGCAATATGGGTGGCTGGGTTGAGCGTGTTGCTTTGGGCAGCGCCGATAATTGGCGTGATGAGGGGGGAGCGTGGGAACCTGAGTGTTGTTGTCAAGTATTTTCTTGCGGGCAGTCATGCCTCTGTTGGCATCTCAAACGCCCTTAAGATCATGGCTAACGAATTTAGTCCGCCCTTTCCGTGGTTGGGTGCCGGTTACCGAGTCCAGGTCCTAACTGGGTATGCACTGCTCTCGCCTGTTGTATGGCTTCTCCTGCCAATCGGTGCTTTATTCATCGGGGGATTCGTCGCATATAAGCAGGTTCCTGACCTAGGTGGTCGGAGAAATGATCTGCGCGCTGGTGTGCTGGCGACTCTCCTATTTGTTGCTTCGATAATCGCCATTAGCTCCGCAGATGAGCCGCGGGCCTATACATTCGCATGGCGCGCAATTATCGCTGCACTCGTGGTTTTAGCGTCCTCTACTCCGCTAGCGCGTCTATTGCTCAGGCGTTTTCCTAGCACGAAGGTCCTATGGGCTTTCAAAGCGGCGCTGTCCCTGCTAGCTCTCTCCCTCATGTTTTTCGCTGTTATGTCACAAACCCGTCGATCAGAAGATTGGAGCACGCAGGTAAAATCTTTTGACGCTTTGAGTCGCTCCGGTTCAATCAGCATGCCAACTTTAATACGAGTTGAAGGAACATCGCTTGACAGGGCATTCCCTTCGCTAATCGAGTCGGTGATTAATGGTCTTGATCGGGATGGATTTGAGGTGAAAGTTCCGCCGGCGGACGGAAGAGTTTATGGGGTCCACCGGGTTGCGAGTCAGGGGGAGGTCAACGAGGTTTGGATCGTGACAGAGCACGGATCTCTTACGCCTGCCCTTCTTGCTCTACCGAACGCGAAACTCGTCTGGAGTTCAACCCCGCTTAGCAGTCGGGATGAGGCGCTGTTGGCTAGGTTGCAAGCAAAGATCGCTTCGCAATTAAATCTCCTAGGGAAGCCAGGGTATGCGGCCTGGCTGGACAGTCGACTCGGAGCGATTGTGTTGGAACGCGACATCCCAGAACTGTCTAGGTACGACACCAGCGAGTTGTCGAGGCTGCTCGCTAAGGCTGGCGACCAATGTCGTTGCGCGATTG
Organism: Actinomycetes bacterium; assembly: GCA_037132095.1. Lineage (GTDB taxonomy): Bacteria > Actinomycetota > Acidimicrobiia > IMCC26256 > IMCC26256 > IMCC26256. The sequence continues at coordinate 3,295 of JBAXPT010000007.1, read as the reverse complement.
TGAAGATGCCTGGCGGTAAGGGTTACCTAGGCGAAGGTTGATGGCGCAGCGAGTCCTCTTCTCTGCGGTCCTCCTCCCGCCGCTAGCCTCTCAATATGCGAATGTCACAACTCTTCTTACGAACCCTGCGCGACGACCCTGCTGATGCGGAGATCGATAGCCACAAACTATTGGTCCGAACCGGTGCAATTCGCCGCATCTCCTCGGGTATCTATTCCTGGCTTCCCCTAGGCAACCGCGTCCTGCGAAACGTTGAGCGCATAGTTCGCGAGGAGATGGATGCCGCTGGAGCGCAGGAGGTAATTCTCCCAATAGTTCAACCTCTGGAGCTATGGGAGCGCACTGGACGCGATGTTGCCTACGGGCCTCAGATGTTTAAGTTCAAGGATCGCAGAGAGACCGGCTTTGCTCTAGCCCCAACTGCTGAAGAAGTTGTTACCTCGATAGTTGCGAACGAGTACTCGTCCTATCGCGATTTGCCTGTAAACCTCTACCAGATCAACTGGAAATATCGCGACGAGCTCCGGCCGCGTTTTGGCCTACTTAGGTCGCGAGAGTTTCTAATGAAGGACGCATATTCGTTCCACGTCGATATCGAGGACCTTCGCAAGACCTACGCCGCAATGTATGAGGCATACGAGCGCATCTTTGCTCGTTGTGGTCTCACTGTTCGCGCCGTTGAGGCACAGGCCGGTGAGATAGGTGGAGACATCAATCACGAGTTCATGGCTGTTGCGCCTGTAGGTGAAGACGACTTTGTCTGGTGTCGCTCCTGTGACTACGCAGCGAACGTCGAGGCAGCAGTGCGTTCAGCGTTGGGTGCTCCAGGGTCGGCTGTGGACGCATCAATCGCTGCCCCCGAGGCTGTTCCCACGCCGGGAATGGGGAGCATCTCAGATGTTGCTGCACATCTCGGCGTCCCTGAGAACACACTTCTCAAGTCGATCGCATTCGATGTAGGTGGAAAACTTGCACTCGCTGTAGTGCCTGGCGATCGTGAAGTAAATGAGTTTGCATTCAAACGCGCGGTAGCGCCACTCGCCGCTCGCTTATACACAGATGAAGACTTTGCTCGTAACCCTGCAATCCCGAAGGGGTTCATCGGCCCCGATCACGCGGAGGTGTCGATTGTTGTTGCCGATCCATCTGTGCATGGCGGGCAGGGCTGGGTCATTGGAGCAAACCGCGTTGATGAGCACACGCGAAATGCTGTCCCAATGCGCGATTTTCGAATCGATGTCGTTGCAGACCTTGTCATCGTGGCAAGCGGAGATAGTTGCGCCCGCTGCGGTGGGGAGTTATCGGTAGACCGAGGAATCGAGGTTGGTCACGTATTCCAACTCGGCACTAAGTACTCCACTGCACTTGATGCCACGTATACCGACGATGCTGGCGCTCAGCACCCAATGGTCATGGGCTGCTACGGGGTCGGAGTATCTCGAATTGTTGCGGCCGTTGTTGAGGAGCACTCGGATGAGAACGGGATCACATGGCCAGAGGGCCTAGCCCCATACGACGTTCAGTTGATGGTGCTAGCGGGTAAGGGAGATGCCGGGGCCGGAGTAAAGGATGCAGCGGAGAGGCTCTACCGAGATCTTCAGGCTGCTGGCGTATCGGTCCTTTTTGATGATCGCGACGCAAGCCCAGGTGTGAAGTTCGCTGATGCTGATCTTCTAGGGATGCCGGTTCAGATTGTGCTCGGAGCCAAAGGGCTTGCTCGAGGAGTAGCGGAGCGCAAGATTCGCGCCACAGGGGAGCGAGATGAGATCGCCATCGACGAGGTAGTCACCACCCTCTCTGGGCGCTGAACCTGTAGGCCTCTCAGCGTTGGATGAGGTTGCTCTATTTGCCAAAGAATAGGCAGGCCGGTTTTACGGATTATTCCTGACTGTATTCCTGACTCGGATCACGTAACCGATGCTCGCGCGCCTCGCTCCATAGCGCGCTATCGATCCGGCGGTGCTCTCCATGCCCACATGATCTCGCTTGTATTTCCAGAGGCTTTTTTTGCGCAGTCTCCGGCGTGAGTCTTTACGAGTCTGAACCCGTCGTGCGTTTTTTGAAGGTGATGTCGTCTGCAGAGGCGCACGAGGTTCTCAAAGGATGCAGCTCCACCCTCCGCAAAGGGTTTGATGTGGTCAATCTCGAGTCCTACGGTCATGTCACATGCTGGTACCTGGCAGACGCGATCGCGTTCCTCGATAGCGGTGCGCAATGGTGCAGGGATTGCTCGGCCCATATGCGCAACCGTCTTGATGTCGGTGCCATCGATCACCAAGAGTTTTAAGAATGCCTCGCCCAAGTATTCGGTAGCGGTAGCGACAGGAATTGGCCCAACACCCGCGATCTCGCAGGTCTCGCCATGCTCGGTATGCCCACGCTTAAGTGCATCGATGTCGATGCGAATATTCATCACTGCACTAGCGCGGTTTGGTTTTGTCCCGCTCGAGCCCTGAGCACCCACACTCTTCGCAGCGCAGAGTGCCATTAGTGCATCTGCTGCGTAAGCCTCAGGGCTTTCGTGATTACCACTCTTACGCGCTTGCTTAAATATCTCGTCCTGGATTGGTTTAAGTGCAGCCATCACAATTGCACCATTGGCAACAGTCATGCGCCCTTTAACAATGAAGGCACCATCAGGGTCAATCCACGACCTCAAGGAACGCGATTTATGTATCTGTCTGTGTCTCGCTGCCTCATCTGTGGCTGCTGCAACTACCCGAGAGACTGCGTCACGCAGATCGCGCACCGTTGCATATGTAGCGAGTTTTAAGAGCTGGGACTCAGTATTCGGGTCAACAATGGCGCCACGCGCTACCTCGACCGCCTGCGCGTTGGAGAGCACGCCAGAGAGCAAGGCTGCCTGAGTTGTCGGTAAATGCTGGAGTTGATTCGCAAGGATCACCACAGACTGGGCCTCATATTGCGCACAATCAGTCTCAGAGCTAAGCCACTCGGAAATACTCTTAGCGCCTTCGCCCTTCCAAGCATTGGTGCGCTCTACTTGGCCCACGGCCACGGTTCGCAGCGAATCTCCACAGCGGCGGATTCCGTCAGCAATCCCAACCAACTTGGCCGCGCCCTTGCCATCAATCGTCTCAACATTTACGCGAGAAGCGCAATCGACTAGGTGATTAAAGGCTGCGTTGAGTTCATCGAACATATGTTCGACTCTAATACGGGGGTGTGACAACTACGAGTTCAAACGACAAGATCCAGACCGTTGGCCCAGATGAGAGCCCCGCCGACCAGCGCGAAATCTCCAAGACATACGCCAAGAATTAGGGGATTAGAG
>JBAXPT010000006.1:0-25469 GCA_037132095.1 Actinomycetes bacterium | reverse complement strand
TCCCAGCCGGGGAGTTCGCAAAATTAGGTACTGCGTGCCGAGAGAACGATGTGCTCCTCATCTGCGATGAAGTCGCAACGGGTTTTGGGCGCACCGGCACTCTCTTCGCCTCAGAGCAGTGCGGAATCACTCCGGATCTCCTAGTAATCGGCAAGGGAATAACCGGCGGGTATCTCGCGATGGCAGCAACAGTTGCGAACGAGCGTGTCTACTCCGCTTTCCTTGGCGACGACCTAGGACCGCGCACCTTTTACCATGGGCATTCCTATAGTGGAAACGCTCTCGCCGCAGCTGTTGCTCTCAGGCATCTTGAACTCATCTATGAGTGGGATGTACTTGCCAACGTAAATGAACGATCGCTTCAACTAGGAGCACTGCTCGATGCGAAGATCGCCGCCCGCCCCGAGGTAAAGGCAATTCGATTACAAGGGCTGATGTGCGGAGTTGAACTCGCTCCGCCGCGCGATGGACTGCGCTGGGGTCGCAGAGTATGCGCGTCAGCCGTTGCGCAAGGAGTACTGCTTCGACCCCTCGGGGATGTGATTGTGCTGATGCCCATGCTTACAACTACAGCGGATGAAGTAATCCGCATTGTCGATGTTCTGGATTTAGCAATTACCGAAGGCACGCGCTCATGACTTTGAGGGAGTGGTCAGAGTGGGCTCAGCGAGAGACTGACGCTATCCATGAGTCGGGGAGATGGCGAGCGCCGCGATCCTTCGATGCCGCAGGCCCGCAAGGAACCCTCACGGAGTCAGGAGCATCGGTAATCTCATTTGCCTCTAATGATTATCTGGGGCTCACCCAACACCCCGATGTCATCAATGCGGCGCATACTGCTCTAGATCGCTGGGGTGCAGGCTCTGGGTCGGCGCGGCTAATTGTCGGGAGTAGACCGGTACATGAAGAGTTAGAGGGAGCATTAGCCCAGTGGCGAAATGCCGAGAGCGCAGTCTTGTTCCCCAGCGGTTTTGCGGCGAACCTAGGTGTCTTTGGCGCACTCGCCAACAAAGGCACCCTCATCTGCTCAGATGAACTCAACCATGCCTCAATAATTGATGGCACCAGACTCTCGCCTGCTGATGTCTCGATCTTCCCTCACAAGGATTTAAGTGCCCTCGGTAAGTTTCTTGCAGAGCGCGGAGAGCGCCGAGCAATTGTTGTATCGGACACAGTCTTCTCGATGGATGGTGATATCGCAGATGTAGACGACCTGCGTGCAATTTGTCACCAGCACTCTGCACTCCTTGTTCTCGATGAGGCACACGCTGCTCTCGGGCCTCACGTAAGCCCCGAGAGAGACGACGAGATTATTCGCGTCGGGACTCTCTCCAAGGCGGTCGGCGTCGTGGGTGGATTTGTTGCCGGCCCACGTATATTCACAGACCTTGTTATCAATCGCGCCCGCTCCTACATATTTACAACCGCACCTAGCCCTGCTGACACCGCGGCCGCGGTCGCCTCGATTGGCATCATCCAATCCTCCGAAGGCGACGAGCTGCGCGCAGCACTGCGAAGAAACATCGAGATACTCCGGCCGGGCCATCCCTCCCCCATAATCCCCATTATGTGCGGAACCGAATCGAGAGCACTCGAGGCCTCAGCCGCTCTACTTAAACGTGGAATGCTCGTACCCGCCATTCGACCACCAACCGTTGCGCCCGGTACATCACGACTGCGTATAGCACTCTCCGCATCCCACACAAGCAAACATGTTGAGTCACTCCGAGATGCTCTAATAGAACTAGGTCTCTCATGATCAAGGTGGTTATTAGTGGCACCTCCACAGATATTGGAAAGACTTGGGTTGCCACACGCGTCATAGAACATCTAAGAGCCGCCAAAGTAGAGGTTGCAGCGCGTAAACCTGCTCAGTCGTTTAATTCAGGGGATGCTGTTACAGACGCGCTTCTTCTATCTGCGGCAAGCGGTGAGCCGATCGAAGAAGTCTGTGCAGCGCTGCGTTGGTATGAAGTTGCAATGGCCCCACCAATGGCCGCCACCGTGCTTGGCCGCCCAACTTTTACGATCGCTGATCTACTCGCTGAGACTGCACCAGGGCCCTCGCGTGGAGTGATGCTTATTGAGGGGGCCGGCGGGCCGCTCTCTCCAATCGCCTCTGATGGAGATACTGCCGACCTTGCGCGCGCCCACTCAGCTGATCTCGTGATACTCGTCGCAGATGCCGGGCTCGGGACGATTAATGCGGTGCGCCTCTCTGCTCTGGCATTCCATGGATTTAGAGTGATTGTTGTCTTGAACAGGTTCGACGCATCGGAGGACCTCCACCGCCGCAATAGGGCATGGCTTGAGGGCCTTGGATTTGAGGTATGCATCGACCCGAGAGAGGTCGCGTTGGAGATCCAGGGCCACCTCGCTGCCCACCTTGAGGCTTAGAAGCACCTGTACTTAGAGGCGCCTGCGACGGATTCCGTGGGCAATCTACAGTTTTACAGCGGATTCCCTTGCTTTATCCCCTAATAAGGGGCATAATTAGCGGCACAAAGGAGGCGACCATGATGTCCAACCGACTCCGCCTTGAGCCTGGGGCGAGCCCCTTCGCCGTTGACGAGATCGACAAAGCAATCATTGAACAACTTCAGTCTGACGGGCGCATTCCATATACGCGCCTCGGCTTAGCCGTCGGCCTCTCTGAGGCAGCCGTGCGCCAACGAGTCGCTCGTCTTACCGAGAGTGGGGTCGTGCAGATCGTTGCAGTTACAGATCCACTGACCCTTGGGTTTCGCCGCATGGCAATGATCGGCCTCAAGGTAGAGGGAGATCTAAGAATTGCATCAGAAGCAATAGCAGAGATACCCGAGGTCTCTTACGTCGTTATCGTGAGTGGATCATTTGACCTACTTATGGAGATCGTCTGTGAGGATGACGAGCACCTGCTCACAATTCTCAATGACAAAGTTCGAGCCATACCTGGAATTCGAAGCACTGAGACATTTACATACCTAAAAATCGACAAACAAACCTATGCATGGGGAACAAGATGACAGAGCAGCAATACGACATTGACGACCTAAATGATAAAGCGCGCAGACACCTCTGGATGCACTTCACTCGACTCGCCACATACGCTAACGCTGAGGTTCCGATCATGGTGCGCGGCGAGGGATGCTACGTATGGGACGTCCATGGGAATAAATATCTAGATGGATTATCCGGTCTTTTTGTAGTGCAGGTCGGTCACGGGCGTAAGGAACTCGCCGAGGCCGCTGCTGCACAGGCTGAGACACTTGAGTTCTTCCCGATCTGGTCTTATGCGCATCCACCTGCAATTGAGTTGGCTGCACGTGTCGCTGACCTTGCTCCAGGTGACCTGAACCGAGTCTTCTTTACAACTGGCGGATCCGAGGCAGTTGAGTCTGCATGGAAACTCGCACACCAGTACTTTCGTGCGATTGGGCAGCCGGAGCGCTACAAAGTAGTAGCCCGTGAAACCGCTTACCACGGTGTCACGCTCGGTGCCCTCGCTTTGACCGGAGTGCCCGCGTTGAGAGACCCATTTGCACCTCTAATCTCTAAAGCCGCTAGTCATGTTCCAAATACCAATAGCTACCGCCATCCATTAGAGAACGATGAGAACGCGTTCATGATGTGGGCAACAGATGCAATTGAGCAGCGCATTCTTGAAGAGGGCCCGGAGAGTGTCGCAGCGGTATTTCTCGAGCCTGTTCAGAACGCAGGCGGTTGCTTCACGCCACCAGCCGGCTATTTCCAGCGCGTTCGCGAGATATGCGACAAGTATGGAGTCCTCTTAGTCTCCGACGAGGTGATCTGCGCTTTCGGGCGACTCGGCGAGACCTTCGGGGCTCAGCGCTATAACTACCTACCCGACATGATCACTATGGCTAAAGGCCTCACAAGTGGATACTCACCACTTGGGGCCGTGGTTGCTAGAGATTTTCTCGCCGAGCCGTTCCTCGAGGCGAAGGCTGCATTCACGCACGGCCTCACGTTTGGTGGGCACCCAGTCTCATGTGCTGTCGGCATGCGTAATCTCCAGATATTCGATGACGAGGACATACTCGGTAACGTCCGAAGAAACGAGGCTGGATTCCGCGAGCGCATCGAGTCTCTCAAGGACATCCCAATAGTTGGTGATGTTCGAGGCGCAGGGTATTTCCTTGCCATTGAACTTGTACCAGACCAGCAGTCACATAAACAATTCACTCGCGAGCAAGGCGAGAACCTGTTACGCGGATTCCTATCAAACCGATTGTTAGAGGCGGGTTTGGTTTGCCGCACCGATGACCGTGGCGACCCCGTGATCCAACTCTCCCCACCATTAGTCGCCGGCGAGGCTGAGTTTGATTTGATCGAATCGATTCTGCGCACTTGCCTCACTGAAGCCACTGATCGGTTGCATTAATGAACGCGGCACCAGAACTCCCCGTAGTCGGCGTTCCACGCGAGACTAAGAACGGTGAGCACCGTGTTGCAATTACTCCTGACGGCGTTGCGGAGCTCGTTTCGCATGGCGTTGAGGTAGTAATTGAGCACGATGCTGGTGCTGACTCTGCAATCTCGGATAGCGAGTATCTAGCAGCAGGCGCGCAGATTGGCTCTGCAGAGGAGGCATGGTCGCGAGCATCTATGGTCCTCAAAGTTAAGGAGCCGCAATCTCATGAGTTTGGTTACCTACGGCCAGGGCTTGTGCTCTTTACCTATCTGCACCTCGCCGCTTATCCAGATGTAGCGGACGCTCTCTGCGCTAATGGCGTAACTGGTGTTGCATACGAGACTGTCCAGGCTGCCGATGGTGCTCTCCCACTCTTAGCCCCGATGAGCGAGGTTGCCGGGCGGATGGCGACACAGGTCGGAGCACATTTTCTAGAGCGTGAGCATGGCGGGCGCGGAGTGCTCCTAGGCGGAGTACCCGGGGTACGACCGGCGCGCGTTGTGGTCCTAGGCGCAGGCAATGTTGGTTGGAATGCAGCATGGATCGCCCAGGGCATGGAGGCAGAGGTCATGCTTCTCGATCGCAATACGGATCGTCTCCGCTGGGTTGATCAAATCCATCAAGGGCGCATCGTCACGATTGCTAGTAACCGCGGCGCGGTAGCGCGCGCTGTAGCAGATGCAGATTTAGTCATTGGAGCGATTCTCGTCCCAGCTGGGAGAGCACCCGTTGTCGTAACCGAGGAGATGGTCCGGGGCATGAAGCCTGGGGCGGTAATCGTGGATGTCGCTGTAGATCAGGGCGGCTGTATAGAGACGACGCGTGAGACAACTCATGACAATCCTGTCTACGAGAAACACGGTGTAATCCATTACGCGGTCGGCAATATGCCCGCTGCAGTGCCATTTACATCTACCTATGCGCTTACCAATGCAACTCTTCCGTATGCAGTTACTCTTGCCAAGCGCGGTGTAAGACACGCATCCGCTGCAGACCCAATGCTTCGTTCCGGGGTAAATACTGCTGGAGGAATGATCACGCACCCCACAGTTGCGGAGGCTCTCGGTCGAGAGAGCATCGACCCTGCAACGGCACTCGAGGGGTAAGAACGGCCTAACTGTTGCCTTCGGCCTCAACACGCTCATTGGCGATGGCCTGAAAGACTTCTTCTCGATGCACAGCAATGTGTTGGGGGGCCTCGATGCCGATCCGCACCTGGTCTCCATTTACCTCAAGAACGCGCACGATAATCGTCTCGCCGATCATGATTGCTTCTTGTTCTTTCCGAGTAAGTACAAGCATTGGTCTCCATCCTTGGTTTCGTTTTTTGAGTACCTTGTGAAATGAACAGCCGAGTTAGCAGTAAGCAACTCTCATCTCCCACAGTTATTCTAAGGCCACCCTGCGAGAGAACAGCGGACCAAGGCAAGAATACCCGCCAATAAAAGACTCCAATAAAAGACTCCAATAAAAGACCCTGCTCAAATCAATCTGCCTACTAGCCAGCCAATTGACTCCATCCCGTAACAAGTTGGAGACCTACGCGCTACCTACGTCGGCGATGATGTTGCTGTTCAGGATCCCCGCCTGTGACTCAACTAATGGAGCAACTTAATGTCCCCTCTTCCCTTTACCTACGAATTTGCAAGTGCTACGAAGCGAATCAACAGCCATACCGAATACACACGTGCGTTACGCCGAGAAATCCGTGCAGCTCGCAGAGCTGAGCGGAGAATTCTCCGTTCACTCCCAGGACTTACAGTCGCGGAGACAAGAATCTTGGAGCGCATCGGCACTCGTTTAAGCGTCTCCAAGGGCACAAAAATCGCCCGATCTGGAGAAGTCGGGCAGGAGGCATTCGTCTTAGCAAAGGGGAGCCTTGAGGTTAGACAAGGAAGCCTCCGCCTTGCGACACTTCGCCCCGGGGCCTTGGCAGGAGAGACCTCAATCTTGAATCACGCACGGCGCAACGCAGATGTAGTCGTTACAGAGGCTGCAGAGATAGTTGTCCTGACTCCCTCCGAACTCCGATCAGTGATTGAGTTAATCCCGTCACTTGGCGCCCAAGCAGCGCGTAGGGTCGCCTAATCATCTCAACTCTTTAGGTAGCAATACCGGGCTACCTAGGCTGGCTTCTCGCCCACGCAGTGCCAGTTGAGCGTGAGGAGTTCCTCTTCCTCAGCCTTGATATAGGACTGACTGTTCTCATTCATACGCTGCATGAGTTTGTCGGTCTTCTTTGGGATGACGTGCAGTTTTGCAAGGAGTTTGAATGCAGCCTCGTATTTATCGAAGAGGGCAACCTCTTTTTTAATCACCTCAACGGCGGGGCGGCCAACCGAGGAGATGAGCTCAAAGCCAGCGGCTCGATATGCATCCTCCCAATACTTGTAGTACCAAAAACCACCGAATACCGTGAGTTCGCGGGTGTGTTGAATGAGAGTGCGCTTGTGCTCGTCATCTCGGTCATAAGCATCAAGAGCAGCGACGTCGTTGATCACAAACCTGCCGCCTGGCTTCAAGACTCGAAAGACCTCAGAGAATGTGAAGTCGTGGTTACTTACGTACGTCATCGGCTGTATCGCATACACGGCATCAAAGTATTCATCGTCAAACTCGAGTGGCTTGTTGAAGTCTCCGAACGCAAAATTGTCTTGCGGCAGATTCGGGTTTCGCCAGGCCTTCTCTATCTGTGACCGATCTAGGTTTACTCCGTTCGGTATAGCACCGGTTAACTCAGCCATGTGCTCGGCGATTGCTCCACACCCACAACCCAGGTCCAGAAACTTCTCACCAGGTCTCAACTGCAGATCACTCGCCATAATTCGCTCAAAGAGAATTTGGTTCTGGAGTACGGACTGCTCTGGATCAATAGTCGGCGGCATATACATTTTCTCAACCGACCCGAGAGTGCAGAGCAAGTGAATTACTTTGTAGAGCTCGGCGAGTTCGTTACTGCTCCCCTGGGGATAGCCGCGCAGTGGAACTGCGCTTTCGTAATCAGCCTTTGTATTCTCGGGCGAGTCGATGAAAAGTTCCCCATAGGACCGCATATACGCGGTGTAGTCATCATCGCTGATGGTGAGAAGCCCCCAGAGAGCGCCGAGTCGGTCCTTCAAGGTTGTCGGCTTGTGTTTCATTCGCCCCCCGGCATCATCTCGCTGAGGATCAGCGTGATTAAAGAAGGTAGTCCGCTCTGGGGAGTCTCGTGGTAAAAGGTCCAACTTCAGTGGGTCGCCAGGGACTTGAACCCTGAACCTGCGGGTTAAAAGCCCGATGCTCTGCCAGTTGAGCTAGCGACCCTCGCCATTACGGTAGCGGGCAGTGCAGATACTAAGCAGAGTCGAGCCTGTTTGTATCAGCGAGTGCCTACTTTCGAACATTTGTTCGGCGCCACTCTCGGGCGCAGATCTCCACACCTACGCGAAGCGCACCTCGATAAGCCCCCTATCGATCTGCCCGATAAGTGAGGCGTGGTCGAGAACAACTTGATCTGCGTAGGCAGACGCGAAGGAAGCAATCGAACGGTCGAAGACGCCGCTCTCACCAAGGTAACCCGCAATGGCATCGCCATCACCGCTGCGCACATGCGCACGGGCAAGCGTTACTCCACACAGACGCGCATAATGGACGAATCCTGGGGGGCTCATGAACGCCAGATCAAAAGATCCCTTCATGTCTCGCAGTTGCCTGAAGTAGTAGTCAACTCCGGCTTCTTCGTCCCTAGACCACCCTAAGAATAGGTCGCTCGCCGCCTGCATCAAGCGCTGACCATCAACCACTCGCTCGCCGTGTGTCTCAAACTCACTCGGCCCTAGGTACGGCTCAAGGACCGACATATTTGCTTGCTTGCACTGGAGCAGGAGAGGAAAACCTCCATCATCAACAAATACCGCGAACAAAGCGCGGGTTCCAACACTCCCCACCCCAACAACTTTGCGCCCTAGCGCCACAAACTTGAATCGGTCAAGGAGGTGGCGCCGGTCCCGCACCAGCGTCTCGCGATACTCGCCAAACGCTCTATCAAACCTCGCACGATCGTGATCATCCATTTCGAGCGGCACAACAAGGGGAGGGTTATTGATAATTCTCAGCACTCCATCCTCGCCCATCTCCGTGAGCCTGTTCACTGCTCGTTCGTTCGTGCGGCCCCGTGCTTTCTCAATCTGGCGACGAGCGCGTTCAATGCTTCGTCGGTCACGCGTTGGATCGAGACCTAGTAGCGCCAACTCAAATGATGATCCTGCTCGGTGGTCCCCTCGCCTCACCGAATCAATCTCTGCAAGCACCGTATCTATATCTACATGGAAATACCACTCATCTAGAGTTGAGAGTCTGGTTAGCGCGCGCACGCCCTCGCTATAAGAGCGCGCCACCTCTGACACGCCCGTGCTCACGACACCAGGCGCGTACCCGTTGGAGCGCCCTGCTATCTCGAAGGATGCGGCGAGTCGCTTTACATCCCACTCCCAGGGGCCCGGCATGGTTTCGTCAAAATCATTGAGGTCAAATACGAGCCTGCGTTCAGGCGTTGCATACATGCCAAAGTTAAGAAGGTGAGCATCCCCGCAGGTCTGCACCGTGATACCGGTTACTGGAGTCTCAGATAGATCCTGTGCCATTACTGCAGCGGCGCCACGAAAGAATGCGAAAGGAGATGCAGCCATTCGTCCATAGCGAATCGGGACGAGTTCGGGGACTCTGAGTTCATCTTGTTCGCCCAGAATCTCAATCGGGTCGCGCCTGCCCTCGGAGGGCCCCCATGAACCATGGCTAGATCGACTCGCGACCTTCCGAAGCCTGCGCCCAAGCGCTCGACTCTCTGAGCGATCATCACCGCCAGGCATAGTCTCCATAGGTTTTAGCTGCTCCACTCCGCATGAAAGCTCACGAGTAACTTCGAGCCTCAAGCCCAAATATTCCTTGAAGTCTCAAGATTAGAAGTATTCCACAAGAAGCAAAGAGGATAAATCACTGCTCCCTCAAAGACTTCCTAGTTTGATATCGAGAGAGACATCAAACGCTTTGGCCGCGGCACCACCGGGGGTATCGGGGTATCACGACCAAGCATCTACGCATCTACTGACGGATCCACTCAAGACTCGTCGCTTTAGTAACAGGCGATCGATGAAACTAGCTATCCCCGGAGGCCCATTGAGTAAGTGTCTGAGACCGTTATGTAACCCCAGGGAGTTGCGCTCGATACTGCAGTTGGGGAGGTGCGCTGAGTATTGCTCCCATCACCGAGTTGACCCCACGCGTTGCCGCCCCAGCACCAAAGAGACTCATCCGTGCGGATAGCGCATGAGTGCGCGTCGCTCGAGAACTCTGCATAACCGGTCACTGCTACCTGCTGCCAAGTATTACCGGCACCAATCTGCACAGGGGTAGACCGCTGAGTGAGACTGCCATCGCCGACTGCCCCAGCGCTGTTATCACCCCAGCACCAGAGGCTCCCGGCACTTCGGATTCCACATGATGCAGCCCCGCCAGCGGATACCGCTACCCAATCGCTAGCAACCCCAACCTGAGTCGGAGAGTTGCGCTGGGTCACGGTTCCATCGCCTAACTGGTTATTTGCATTGTTGCCCCAGCACCAAAGTGTGCCTGCAGTCTTCACTGCACATGCCTGCGTGTTTCCAGCGCTGATACTCGCCCATGGTCCACCAGGAACCGACGAAGGCAAACTTGATGCAGTAGTTCCACCACTGCCGAGTTGCCCTAACGAACCGGCACCCCAGCATGAAAGATTTCCGCTGCCTTGAATTCCACATACAAAATTAGATCCAGCACTGACCGAAGACCAGTTGCTTGCAGATCCAACTTGGTTCGGAACATCGCTCTGGAACAGAGTTCCATCACCCAATTGACCACTTGAGTTGTCACCCCAGCACCAGAGAGTGCCGCTGTCTTTAGTTGCACATGCGAATGCAACCGGATCACCGAAGGCCCCAACAAATCCGCCTGCAGTAACTGTTGCCCAGTCCACATCGGCTCCAACCTGAACGGGAACATTTGAGTCGAGCCCGGAAGCGTCACCGAGCCCACCAGTGAGGTTTGACCCAGAGCACCAGAGGCTGCCGGAGGTTCGAATGGTGCAGGAAGTTGCGTGTGATCCGGCCACGTCAACGGCATCGGTGAAGACGGGTGATGCTCCGGGTCCACTTCGCTGTGATGGGGTCCCGAGCTGGCCTTGGTTATTCGCACCCCAACACCAGAGTGAAGTATCAGTGCGAATTGCACACGTGTTGCGGTAGCCAGCGCTTACCTTTGACCACGTAGAGACAGAGCCCACCTGAGTAGGTGTCGCTACTCCGTCAATGGTATCGATACCGGTCTTGTAATCCGCGCCGTCACCCCAACACCAGAGTGTGCCTGTGGTTTTAATGGCGCAGTTGTGTGAGTCACCAGCATCGAGAGTTGCCCAGTTGGTCCCTGAATCAGCCTGTACTGGCCTTCCTGAGTAAGTAAATACTCCAGTTCCAATCTGGCCTAGGTACCCATCTCCCCAGCAGAAGATTGCTCCAGTCGATCGGCGGGCGCAAGAGTGGTAAGCGCCGCTTGTCACTGCGGTCCAGTCAGCGGTTGAGTCTCCAGCAGGAGTGGCGCGCACATAGAAGGGTGGGTCGGGCGTGAAGTCTGAGCCGTTCCCCAATTGCCCCGCCGAAGCGTCACCGATACAGAAAACAGTTGCGTTTGTTTTGAGCGAGCAAGAGTGGTACCAGCCAGTCGATGTATTAGCCCATGACGCTGACCCTGCTATCCGGGTAGGAGCGTAGTAAGAGTCGTATGTACCGTCGCCGAGCTGGCCAAATGAATTGTCGCCCCAGCACCAGAGGGCATTTCCAGTAGAACGAACTGCGCATGCAAATGTCTGTGATACGTCGACTGAAGTCCATCCGAGAGCAATGTTGTTATCTAAATCGGAGAGAGAAACCTGAACAGGCGACTCGCTTTGGCTGCCCGTTCCATCGCCGAGTTGTCCGTAGGAGTTATCGCCCCAACACCAAAGTGTTGTGTCTGCCTTGATCGCACAGGTGGAGGTGCCTCCGGCAACAACGCTTGACCAAGTGGTACCGGAACCAACCTGCGTCGGCGTCTGGCTTGGGTCGAGAGTTCCATTCCCAAGCTGGCCGTAGTCGTTAATTCCCCAGCAGTAGAGAGCCCCGCTGCGGATACCACAGGTATGCGACTGTTCAAGATCAAAGGAGCCACTCGTGCTTACTGACGTCCACCCTGTCGAAGTACCGACTCGGAGTGGCGATGAAGCACTTGCCGGAACACCCGGGTCGCCTAGTTGGCCGAAGTCATTTGATCCCCAGACCTCAAGATTTGTTGCATCGCCAGGCGAAGCAACTGTGCCTTCGTAGTAGCCAACAACATCAACAATCACATTCGGGCAACCACCACTAGCGAAGAGTGAGATCGCTCCACCATCACCAACTTTTACAACAGTTCCGTTGGGTACAACTTGGCCGGCAACATAGTTAAGTGTTGAGGCTGTTGGGCGTGTCGCACCTGTCGGGAAAGCAGTTAAATATCCTGGCGTGGATGGCGATACAACTGTGATATTTAACGCGACAGCGTTCGCACCATCAGGCACAGTTGTTGTGCCGCCAGTAACAGTGAGATTACGAAGCGCTCCAACACAGGGGCCTTCACCGGGGTTGCGAGTATCGACAAGACGCTTCGGGGTAAGGCCAACAAAGCCGCCCTCAAGCACTGGAGAGCCACCTTCGTAGTAGCCAACAACATCAACAATCACGTTCGGGCATCCACTATTCGAGAAGAGTGTGATCGCTCCAGCGTCGCCGACTTTTACAGTCACGTTGTTTGGTACTACCTGACCTGTTGAGTAGTTCACGTTCGATGCTGTGGGGCGTACTGCTCCAGCCGGGTAGACAGTCACATAACCAGGGGTTGTTGGTGAGACAACAGTTACGTTCAACGCGACAGCACTCGCACCAACAGGCACGGTTGTAGTGCCGCCAGTAACAGTGAGGTTACGAGTGGTCAGAAGGCATGGGCCTTCACCAGGGTTGCGAGAATCGACAAGACGCTTTGGTGTGACACCAACAAAACCGCCGGGTGCCACAGGTGTAGTGCCATCAAAGTATCCGAGTACATCAACAATCACGTTCGGGCAGCCACCACTAGCAAAGAGCGTGATCGCTTCACCGGAGCCGACTTTTACAAACACACCATTAGGGACAACTTCCCCTGCGACATAGTTAACGTTCGAGGCTGTTGGGCGTACTGCTCCAGCCGGGTAGACAGTCACATAACCAGGGGTCGTTGGTGAGACAACAGTTACATTCAACGCGACAGCACTCGCACCCACAGGCACCGTCGTAGAACCACCAGTAACAGTAAGGTTACGAGTTCCGGTCAAGCAGGGCGTCTGGCCAGGGTTTCGAGTATCGAGAAGACGGTTAGGTGTGACACCAACAAAACCACCAGCCGAGACCGCCGCCGATGCCGGCACCGCAGTGGTGGTTAGAACTCCAGCCGTAGCTGAGGCCACAAGAAGCATCGACGCAAGCGGCGCTGTAAAGCGAGTCAGGAAAGGGCGACGAGACATTAAAACCTCTAATTTTGGTCGGTGGGCAAGAATGCAGCTTCGAGAATTCCTATTAAGGAAGGCTCTGAGACCCACAGGATAGGCCGAGTCACGAGATGCCGCCGGGGCGCGAGGCTAAGGCTTAACCGCGACGTCGCCTGCGGTTCACACTTCTAGGGATTAAGCCAGGGCTGATTTCACAGCCGCGGCGATTCGGCCTCCATCGGTGCCCGCTCCCGCCCGCTCTCGAACCGCCTTTACCACTGAACCCATAGCTTTTCCGCCGCTTAGACCCGCAGCCTGCGCGACGGCGACCTCTTCTGCCACCAACGCAAATAAAGCATCGTCATCGAGAGCGGCTGGCAGGTAGGCCGAGAGAACCTCTGCCTCAGCGCGCTCTTTAGCTGAGCGGTCCTCTCTTCCAGCAGAGAAATATGCATCTGCGGCTTCTATGCGCTTACGGACCTCTGCCTGAAGAACCCCAATAACTGCATCATCCGATAACTCGACCTTCTCCTTGCCCGATACTTCAGCCTTGCGGATTGCCGCTATCGCCATTCGGAGGGTGTCACGTTTGATCTCGTCGCGGGCTCGCATCGCTGTCGAGAGGTCATTCTGCAGTTGGTTCTTCAGAGTCTCCACTAGCAAGCAACCATAGGCGCACATAACTGTCCGCGCAGTGGTGTTGCTGATTATCTCGCTGACCCTCAGGGTTTACTCCGAGATGTGTGCCTCGGTGATATCGATCTCTACTACTTCTGCAAGATCGCCCACTACATCATCCTGCGATCTGGGGGCGGGTGTCTCTGCAAACTCCACTCGGCGAGGGGTCTGCGGAGCCTTGAGTATTAACCCCTCCTCCAACTCCACTGCTACTGAATCTTGATGCTCTGAATCTTGTCGGTCGAAGTAGGCAAGACGCACCTGCGTGCGGGCATTCCCGGCGAACCAAATAATCCCAGCGAGCACAGCGCCCCAACCAAGAATGAACCAGGAGACCACGACAACGGCCTCAGAATTACGGCGACGTCGACCGGTATTGCGCCACGCCGAACGCGGTGAGGCCGCCATGTCAGCGATGGTTGCTGCTGAGACAATTAACCCAACGACATACCCGAGAGCAATGAATCCGGCTATTCCTGTGAGCACGTTGATCCTCTAGCCCCCAATTCATCGCCGAGGCGGAAATGGAGGGTAATAAGTCTGGAGTTACAGGCGAGCCTCACCCACCTACAAACTCTGCCACTGCCCGAGGTCTGCAGTATTCCCTAAAATACGACAGATGTCACGTAAAAATAGAGAATAATTCTACGACGCTGCGCAGAGAAGCAAAATTTTCGTATTCAGGATCCGAAATCTGTCTCCGAGTTCGCTTCCTCGACCAGATTGATCTCATAGTAGGACTGTCTTGCCATTGCGATAGTTGACATTCGGTTCGCAAATGCCTCCTGAAAGGAGAGATCAATCTCTTGGGAAACCTCTAGTTCTTGAGAGATTTGGCGAACCTGTGACCTGGCGTCGCCTGCAAACCAAACAACCGTCGCTATTACGCCACCCCAGCCAAAGGCGATCCAACTCAGACCCAAGGCAATCTGCCAACTTCGTCTTCGTCGTCCGGTATGGCGCCAGGCCCTTTTTGATAGAGACGAGATCTCTACTAAAGCAACCATTGCAGCGAGAACTCCTAGGAAGTAACCAAGAATAATAAAGGCAAGAATCCCAGTCATGCATTCCCCAATGTGTAACTAAGGCAGCTGAGCGAAGGCCCTAGTCGCTACTTTTAGTGAGTACGCGAACACTAGCAGCAATTATCTCCCGGTTCCCGCTGTGGGTAGCGGGGCGTGATCATTGGCCTGAGCAACGAAGAAGGTCACAAGTAAGAGCTGAAAAACCCCTATTTGCTGATCTTTGCTCCTCGTTTGCGCCTCATAGCAACGGCAGTCAGAGGCGGGGCAAATACGACAGCCCCTAGGAGCAAGGCGATAAGCAGGTAGCCCACGGTGCCATCATCACTTGGGGTTTTAAGGGCTAGCGGCTTAGATGCGGTGAGTAACTGCCCATCGACAACCCTCTCGCCACTTGTAACCCCGGTTACCCCCGATACTCCGGTACCTACGATGACGCCAGAAACACCCCCAGTTTGACCAGAGCCGCCGTTTCCAATGCCTGCAACAGAGGCCTTCTTTGCAGAGTCCGGGGGAGGCGGTGCTGCCCCTGTAATGAAGTCTCCGGTAATGGTTGGGTTTGAACATGTTTCAATCGCAGGCACTGCGGGTGCTCCTGGGATCTTGGCGACGGCATCAAATCCGAGTTGAACCAAGTTCTTAGGTAGGGGGGAGTAACCCAACTGAGCAGCCTTCTGCTGGCCTGCGCATAGGAAGTAGAGGATGAATTTACCGAGCACATCACCCTTCTCAGTACTAAACGGCTTAGCTGTCGTAGTCGGCGCAATCATGTATGAGTAGGACGAGACCGGGTACGCGCGAGCATCAGTATTTCGATAAACACCGGCAAGCACCTGCGTACCGTCTGGGTTGATCCGCGCTCCCTGAAGCGCAATAGCAACAGCTTGTGCAGTCGGCTGCGCGTAGTAACCACCATTATTTAGAAGCGAGGCAACCGGGAATGAACGCTGCTTCGCGTAGCCGTACTCAACGTAGGTAATCGCACCATTGTTATAAGGCGCCGCCACGAATGCAGCTACTCCGTCGGAGAACTGCTGCGCAGTACTGCCATCAAACTCAGGGTAGATAGACGTTGCAGGGCAGTTCGCTGGCAGGCCAACCTTGCGGCAGAACGCACTCCAGACCGCTGGCGCTTCACTCGCCATATAAGCGGTGAACTGTGCTGAGGTCCCTGATCCATCGGAACGAATCGTTGGCTTCACTGGAATCGCAGGTAGTGCAACTCCCGGGTTCTCGGAAGCGATAGCGGGGTCGTTCCAACGATTAATCGCACCCGTAAAGATTTTGGCTAACACATCTGGGGAGAGGCGCAGATCCGTGAAGCGTTTCCCGTTGATTACGAGGTTGTACATAAATGAAGTTCCACCGGCCACAATCGGCAAGTAAACCCATGGGCGCTTCTGTGCAAGCGCTACCTCATTGGTAACCGCGGTGCCGGTGGCGTCTCGATACTCCGCTTGAAATGGGATCTCGGAGACTGCGAAGTCGACCTGCTCTGAGTAGTAGAAGACGCGCCCAGCCGTTGATCCATTTGCCTGATAGTTAATCGATAATCCCTGGCGCGCGACATCCGCGGCCCACTGAGTAACGGCGATCGAACTCCATGTAGAGCCGCCACCATCAACTGTCACACCTGCACTAGCGGGAGAGGCCGTGAGGAAGACTCCACTGAAAATAGTTATTACGCTTACCGCGGCGGCGGTAAGGCGACGAGTAAAGAGCATCATCCGAATCTTCCATTCACGTAGTCAAGGGTTCGCGAGTCTGCGGGGTTAGTAAAGAGGGTCTCCGTATCGCCGGACTCAACAATGTGTCCAGGCTCGCCCTCGCCAGCGAGGAAGAACGCAGCAGTATTCGATACTCGGTGAGCCTGCTGCATGTTGTGAGTGACAATCACGATCGTCACCTCGTGTGCGATCTCAGCGATGGTCTCTTCAATGCGTCTTGTCGAGGTTGGGTCTAGGGCCGAGCACGGCTCATCCATAAGAAGGACGCTCGGCTTCACCGCCAAAGCTCTCGCAATGCAGAGTCGCTGCTGCTGTCCACCAGATAGAGCACCTCCAGCGGCACCGAGACGATTCTTCACCTCGTTCCAGAGCCCTGCCCGTTGCAAGCACGACTCAACAAGATCGCGGCGATCTGATTTCGTTGCCTTCACGCCGGAGAGTTTCAGCCCCGCAATGACATTCTCCGAGACGGTCATCGCTGGGAAAGGGTTGGGCTTCTGAAAGACCATCCCGATGCGCCGACGCATCTCAGTGACAGGGATGTCACCTCTGTAGATGTCATCCCCATCGAGGGCAATCGTCCCTGAGAGGGTCGCTGAGGGAACTAGTTCGTGCATCCTGTTCAAGATTCGGAGGAATGTTGATTTTCCGCACCCAGATGGGCCGATGAGGGCGGTCACTTCACCCGCCGGCATGTCCAGGTCCACGCGCTCAAGCACCTTGTGGTCCCCGAACCATGCACTCACACCGCGCGCAGTAAGCGAAGAAGAGGGCGGTAACTCAGGTGCAGGGTTGTTTAGATCAAGTACTTCATGCTCAATAGTTGTCATGCGAGGCCTTCCCGGGCTAGTCGGGCACGGCGGAATCTACTGATATGGCCAGGACCTCGGCCACCAATAATCCGTGCGGTTACAAAGAGAACAAAAACGAGAATTAGTAGAACGAGTGCACCTGTCCATGCTCGCTGGATAGCAACCTCCTGCGGAAGCTGGAAAAGCCTATAAACATAGAGCGGAAGAGCAGATTGCTTACCCTCGAACGGGCTCCAGTTCATGGAGACCGCTCCGAGCGTTGTGA
The DNA here is from genome assembly GCA_037132095.1 of Actinomycetes bacterium. Lineage (GTDB taxonomy): Bacteria > Actinomycetota > Acidimicrobiia > IMCC26256 > IMCC26256 > IMCC26256. The sequence goes on along the minus strand of JBAXPT010000006.1, from coordinate 8,006 downwards.
GGAGCAGCGGTGCTGTCTCTCCAATAACTCTGGCGACACCGAGGATCACCGCGGTGACGATTCCACTACGTGCGGTCGGCAAGACCACATGGCGCGTCGTGCTCCACTCTGTAGCCCCGAGTGCGAGCCCGGCCTCACGAAGTCCCCCCGGAACAAGACGAAGTACTACCTCAGTAGTTCGAGTAACCGTCGGCAGCATCAAGACTGCAAGCGCTAGCCCGGCAGCGAGTCCACTCAATTGCCCACCGAAGGCAAGAATGAACGAAGCAAAAATAAAGAGACCGGCGACGATCGAGGGGATGGCGCTCATCGCATCGACGATTGTTCTAACAACTCTTGCGAGGCGGCCCCCGACCTCGTTGAGGTAAATCGCCACGAGAATTCCTAGTGGCACCGAGATAATCGCGGCGATGGCAACCTGCTCAAGTGTCCCGACGATCGCCTGCGATGCACCACCGACTCTGGCAGGGCTAAGGGGTCCGACGCGACTCTGGTCTTGGAAGAAGAAGTTTGGTGTAAGTGCGGTAACACCCTTTGCAATTGTGTAGGTCGCAATAGCGATCATCGGCACAACAATTATGAGACCTGCGCTCCAGAAGACGACTCGAGCAACTAGATCTCGTGCCCGAACTGGATCGTATTGTTCACGGCCTATTACCCAGATCATCGAGATGAACACCAAGTACCAGACAATGAACATACCGATATTGGTCCCGGCCGCTGTGAACTGCGTGAAGAGCAGCCAGACAAATGCCATCGCCCCAAATGCCGCACCAACAACTGCAAATACTGCAGTTGAATCAATGCTCCGGAGGCCGATTCGCTGCTCGGTCTCAATTAAATCAGGGACCACCTTCATCTCGATGTTGGTAGTTGCTATATCTGGCGTCGATAAATCTGTCATCAGATCTCCGTCGATGCGCCGGAGCGGGAGCGCGAGACCACAAGAGATGCCACGGCATTGACAAGAAGTGTGATTACGAAGAGTGCAAGACCAGCTGCCATTAGAGCGCTAATTCCAAAGGAGCTCGACTCCGAGAAACGAAGCGCGATTAGAGATGCGATTGAGTTTCCACCCGTCTCAAGAGGATGAGTAAGGCGCGTGATGTCGAACGTTGGCGAGATGATCAGTGTGACAGCAATCGTCTCGCCGAGTGCGCGGCCTAACCCAAGCATGGATGCACCTACCATGCCCCCACGCCCGAATGGGAGCACTACATCTCGCACTACTCCCCATCGAGTTCCACCGAGAGCGAGTGCGCCTTCCTTCTCGCCTGCAGGGGCTTGGGAGAAGACCTCACGCATAACAGCGGTGCAGATTGGCAGCACCATTAGCGCAACTACGATTCCAGCTATAAAAGTCGATGCTGCAAACCCCGCACCTGGTTTAGCCTTTAAAAAAGGGATAAATCCAAGATGTGTACTGATCCACTCACTAATCGGAATGATCTTCGGCTGCAGGTAGGCGCGCCCCCAGAGTCCATAGATAAGACTTGGAACAGCCGCCAAGAGGTCAACGAGCCAGACCAACGGTGTCTTTACTTTTGAGGGAGCGTAATCAGTGATGAATAGCGCACCACCGGTGGCTAGTGGAACTGCAAACCCTAAGGCCACGAATGCGACAAGGAATGTTCCAAGCAATACCGCCGCTATTCCGAATGCTCCTCCATCTGGTTGCCAAGCAGATGTAGTGAAGAACGAGAGGCCAGCGGCGCTTATTGCGCTCCAGGATCGCACTAGAAGGAACAGCCCAATGACGCCCATGAGCAGGAGAGTTAGGGTTCCAGCTCCAAAGGTTGTGAGTCGAAAGGCGCGGTCAGCACCTGTTCGGCGCGTGACAGGGCGTACGCGCTCCTCCTCTATGGGGGTAGTGCCCTCAAGGGCGATGCTTGGGTCGATTACCTGCATGGCTTCGAGTTGCTCCGACGAACCGAGTAGAGGGGTTTTAGAGATGGGGTGTTTAAGCACGCCGACTGACGCAGGCGACATACTCTCCCGGGCGCATTGCGCTAGCCCTACAACTAGGTAAACGGAGGCTTAACAGCCGGCAGAGCCTTCGCTCTGCGCTATCCAAAGGCAGGCCAATCGTGGTACTCATTCCCTTACTTATGACGACTCTCATGCAGGACACCGAGAACGAGGAGCAGATTTCAATAATCGACTCCCCAGATCCGCTCACAATCGTCGCCGATACTGCGCCGAATAGCCGCGGCACCGCCGCCCGAGTTCTGCGATCTGCCTCTGGTGCATTCGCATTTCTGATAGTGGCTTTTGCCCTCTTTCTTTTCGTTGGCTCCGGGCTTATTGCCCAACGTGATCAGGTAGTGCTTGAGCGCACAATGCGCGATCAACTGGCGCGCGCGGCAGCGCCGATCGGCGGCGATGTGCGCGTTGGATCTCCGGTGGCAGTGCTAGAGATACCCGCTCTCGATATTCGCCAGATAGTTGCAGAGGGGAGTACGCCCGAGGTGACCAAGAGCGGGGCAGGGCACGTGCGCGCTACCCCAATGCCTGGGCAGCCCGGCAACTCAGTACTTATGGCGCGCAGGTCGACATTTGGAGCACCCTTTCGCCACATTGACTCTCTAGTCAAGGGCGACACTATTCGCGTCGTTACTGGGCAGGGGCGCTCCCAATATCGCGTTACTGATGTCGAGCGAGTGCAAGCAGGTGACCCTTCAGTATTCGCAACTTCAAGCCGCGCCGGCGTTCTGAGTCTCGTCACCGCTGATGGTGCGCTTACCCCCAATGGCTACACAGTTACCAATGCGCGCCTCGTCACCCCGGCATTTCAATCGACGCGCCACGCACGCACGATTACCGCTACGGAGACTGGCCTAGTTGGCCAAGGAGGTGGGCTAACCGCCCTAGCAGTGGCACTCCTGCTTCTCGCTCTAATCGGCGCCGGTACTACTTGGCTGTTCTTAGCTTGGAGACCCTGGTCAGCCTATTTAGTAGCTGCACCAATCATCTTCGCCGGCGTTTGGCTCGTATCTAACCTTGCTTCCGCGTTTCTTCCCTCAACCATCTAGAGGCCAATCATGCCCTCCACCAAGTTCCCGCTTAAGCGCTTGCTCGCTGGTGTCTCTGTAACCGCCTTGGCTTGCGCCGGGTTGCTGAGCACAGCCGCCACCGGCCCAGTTGGAGCGACAACAACTGGAGTAGACGGGCGCACACTCTCGCTGAGCCAAGATTCAGCGCTAGTGACGAGAGCAGTTACGGTTTCGTGGGACGGTTTCCGACCGACGCGCAAGTCGAGCGGCCAATACGGTGTCAACATCGTTCAGTGCAAGGGCACACCAACTGCGCTTGATACGGATTGCTTCATGAATACGCGCTTTCCAAATGCCGACCAGGGCTCTATCTATTACGGTGCGACAACAAAGGCCGACGGAACCGGGTCCGCAAACTTTGAGATTCGTGGAGCAATGGATCTCCCCGAGTTTGGTTGTGCAGTAAGTGTTCCCTGCTCCGTATTGGCATACGAGCTAACCGGCGACCCTACACCCGCGGGTCAAATGCCCTCCGCATACGCGTACGCAACCATCTCATTCGCTCCGAGCCCGGCGGACTGCCCCGCTGTCGCCAACTTTGATGTGCGCCTTGGCGGGGAGCCCTCGGCGGCACCGCTGCTGTATGGATTAGCTGGCTCTGCTTGCCTTGCAGCAAATCCTCTGATCTACGACGTCACCGAGACATCCTCGAACGAGGGCCGCGAGGCGCTCTTCGATGGTCAGATTGATGCCGGAATTACAGACGTACCTGCTACATCGGAGGAACTCGCTGCGCATCCGCTGGTGCAGCGCGTCAAGTATGCACCTCTAGATCTAACCGCCGTCGCTGTTGTCTTTCTGATGAAAGACTCGCGCACAGGTACTCCAATTACCTCAATGGTGCTCTCCCCTCGACTCGTAGCGCGCGTGATCTCTGACACGCAGGTTGACTCCTTCTTCGCCGACCCGGAGTTTCAAGCGCTTAATCCAACTATCGGTACAAAGGTCAACTGGCCTGCGGCTGGAATTGCTCGCCCCCTAATTCGAGCTGAGGCAAACGCTGATACGGGACTGTTGACGGGATGGCTTAACTCCAACCCAGCAGCGAGAGCCTTCCTCGACGGGGCCGACCAATACAGAGTCACAGTCAACGCAGCGTGGCGCGGAATTTCATACCCCACCGACATCTTTGAGAGTCGCGCTGCAGGATCTGGCTACACCCCGTTGACGACACAGCGCCCTGTAGGAGTCCGCATGTTTTACGGTGTGAACCCGAGCGGAAACCTCACACAGACTGATTTTGAAGGCATTATCGGTGTTGTCGACCTACCAACCGCTCAGCGCTACGGCATGGCCACTGCATCAATCGTGAACGCTGCAGGGGTTGCGGTCACCCCAACCGCTGACTCCATCCTTGCCGGATATCGAGCAATGACGCTCAACGCAGACGGCACCCGAGTCGCTAACCCAGCTACTACTGACCCCGCTGCATACCCACTTGTAAAGATTGATCATGCGATGGTCACCAATGAACTTAACCCTTCAAGAGAAGGTGCATTGAAGGGCTTGCTTCTCCAGACAGTTGGTGCAGTGCAGGACGCTCTCCCCTTTGGGTACGTAAGCCTCCCGCAGGAGGCTCGGGATCAAACAACCAAAATCGCAGTGAACCTTGCCGGCCTGATTAGCGGAGTCGAAGACGCGAGCACACCTGACCAGGTACTTGATCCAATCCCTGATTACTCAGGAGTTGATTACGGATCCTCATCAGGGAACGAGCCCACGCCCGATACATCGCCCGCTCCTCAGGCTTCAGCTACCAAAACCATCTATCGGGGAACTGCGCGGTTCACGCCTGTAGTTGCGTTCCCAACACAAAACGGCTCGAGCACGCTTGTAGTGCTCTTCGTGCTTGGCATCGCTGCTGGATTGGGTGCAATCGCTCCAGGAATCTGGCGCAGATTCACACGCCGCTCCGCCTCCTAGAAACTCTCGGGAGCGTTGCCCACTCAGTGCGCAGATTTACTTGCGTTACCTAGATATTCCTAGCTAAATCGCCACTTTGCGTGACTCCTAACCGCCTCCCGCTGTTCACCTTGATGTCGTTAGTTGCGAAGAATTCGTTCACTTTGATCCCGTAGAACATGCCTTGACGTCGGGCGGAGATTCCGGCGTTAACCGGAAATACCTAAAAGCACCAAAAGAAATAACACAAGAAAAACTGCAAAAAACAACTACCTAACCAATCCAAATAACCAAGGAGAATCATGAAACACAGCATCCGAAGGATTGCTGTAGCAGGGACCCTCGTAGCAGGGTTACTCGCCACAGCAGCACCGGCGGCTCACGCCACCGGCCAGTACCTAAACTCAGTTGGATCTGACACGACATACTTCGTGATGGACCAGCTCTCCCGCTCATACAACGTCTCATCCATCAACGACCTCGCAAACGATGATGTGGTGCTCAACACCCCACCACTCGTTGCGTTGGCAAACGATGGAGACATTGTTAACAAGGTATTCCCCGCAGGGAACGTTGTTCCTTCAGACTCCAACTGCACATCAACCATCATCTCGACCAACTCGGCCGTGCGTGGAATCACTGGGATCACTGGAGTAACCGGTGTAACCCTCGAGGCGCCACCAAACGGCTCCGGCGCAGGCAAGACCAAGGTGCTCGCCTCCGGTCTAGCAGGGAACTCCTGCTACGACATCGGCCGCTCCTCTTCAGGGCCAGGTACCGAAGCAGCAACGACAGAGTTCTGGGCCTATGCCCTTGACGCCGTCTCCTGGATCAAGTTCCCAGGGAACGTTATAACGACTCTCACCAAGGACGAGTTGAAGAGCATCTACAACTGCGATGTTGTAACTGGTGCGCCTACAGTCACTGACTGGAGCGGCGTTGCTGGTGGAGTCAAGTCCGGAGCCATCAAGCGATACATTGCTCAGTCTTCTTCAGGAACTGGGAAATTCTTCGCCAAGATGCTCAACGGTGCTGACACAAACCTCAACACCAGCTGCACCGGCGCAGGCCTTGCAGGTGTGACTCAGGAGAACGACGGTCGTGGAATCGCAACTGCCGATTGGGCAAACGCGATCTACTACTACTCCTACGGACAGGCATACGCACAGAGCAAGGGCGTGCTAGCTGACCTCCGTAACAAGTCAGTACTTGGATCGATCACACAGAGTGGCACTCCTGTTAAGCCAGGACCCTCGACGATCAACACCTCGGCGACCCGTTTCCTCGGTACTCGCTACGTGTACAACATCCTTGACACCCGTAACCCAGACTACCGAAATGCTCTTCGTTTCGTAGGTGCTGGTGACCTTGACAACGATGCAACAACTGCAGTAACAAACGGCTTTCTATGCAGCAACACCGCGTCAGTGACGATCAAGCTTTACGGCTTTATCCCGCTGAAGAAGCTTGTTGACCCAGCTACGACAATTCAGTCGTACTGCGTCAAGAACGGCGCGCTGGTCTAGTAATTACTAGCCACACCTAGTTGCTCGCAACTAGGAGATCTCGATGCAGGCCCGGGGAGGAATACTCCCCGGGCCTCTTCGATCTCCAATACAGAAAGACAGCAGTAAAAAATCGCTCTAACATCGGAGACATGAAGATGATTAATCGCAGAATGAACCGAAGAGTCACATCAGCCCTTGCCGTCATAGTTCTGATCTCAGGCCTCGCCGCCTGCGGTGGCTCAGAATCCGCATCCCCCAAGAAACCCTCTACCACGAGCAGCACGCCGAGCGTCACCATTCCATCTCTCCCACCGCAGCCTCTGCTTTTAGGCGACCGAGCAGCCCTCGGCGATTGGCAGCTGCGCGTTGTCGACGCCACTATCGGAACAACAACGATCGCCCATATAGAGCTCACGAATCAAACCAACAAAGCTCATGCGGCGCCACCTGCGACCCTCTACGAACTCGTAGACGGAACTAACTCGACCCCAACCGTCACAGCGGTAGTAACCGAGATGCCTGGACGACTGAAGCCGTTTGAGACCGTTACTGGGACACTTACATTTACTTCATCCGGGGTGCCCAAGATTCCTTACTTGTACTGGACCGGGAAACTCCCCAATACTCTTGCTACTTACATTGCGCTCGACGCGAGTGGCGCCCCGCAATCACGCGATTAGCTCTACTCCCTGATGCTCCAACCAATACTTAAGTTGTAGTTGTCGGCGGGATTGTTGTCGTCGTAGTAGTAGACGATGTTGTCGAGGTAGATGAGGTTGTCGAGGTTGAGGAAGTAGATGAGGAAGTAGTAGTTGAAGATGTGGTGGTAGTTGGGCCGGTACTCACCGAGTAACGCACCTTTGTAGAGCGTTCGACCTTGGTTCCAGGCTGTGGCTGCTGAGCGAAGACAATTCCTTCTCTTACAGTCTCGTTACTTATTTGCTGCGGGATACCTCGAAGCCCAGCCTCGAAGAGTGTGTTTGATGCGGTGTCGCTAGTTTCATCAATGACATCTGGCACTGTCACCATCTCAACCGGTACTTTTTTGGAGTCCCCGCCACCGAAGACGCTCCAGGCGAGCAGCCCGCCGAGGCCAACCACTACAGCAATGAGCACTGGGACGAGCCAAGGGCGTGATGGCCCTCCTGCGTCTAGCGCTCCGCCTCCGGAGGCTGCTGCTCCGCCAGCCCCAGCAGCAACTTGGCCGGTAACAGGGAGCGCCTCCGTGCGCGGAGCGGCAACGGGATTAGCCACTGTCGCTGTAGCAGCTAGCGATGAGGCGACCATTGCCAACTCGCTGAGGGCCGCGGCGGCTGTTGTAATTCTCGTTGCAGGGTCACGCGAGAGCATCCGCATAACGAGACTGTCGAATACAAATGGCACGCCCACCGTTCGCTGCGAGGGGGCAACCGGCGTATCGCGCATAACTGAGGTTGCTACAGCCACTGTGTCTGCGCCATCGAATGGGCGGACCCCTGTAACCGATTCGTAGAGCACAACGCCGAGGGCCCAGACATCGGATGCCGCATCGGCTGGGGAGCCG